>NZ_JAGPYA010000034.1:0-73637 GCF_018070245.1 Micromonospora sp. M61
CGACTTCCCGAAACGCGAGTCGACCGGCCACCGCCACCGCCGCCGCGCCGGCCACCGCCACCGCCGCCGCGCCGGCCACCGCCACCGCCACCGCCACCGCGCCGGCCACTGGGTTCGGCCACCGGCCCCGGGGCGCGCCACCGGCCACCGGCCCCGGGGCGCGCCACCGGCCACCGGCCACCGGACAGTGCCGGGAAGAAAATTTTCTTGCGCTGTCGCGGAGCACCGGGGGTTACCAGATGGGCTCCCACCTGTGTGGATGCGCTCCCACGCGGAACCGACGCAGCTCTGCGCATTGACGTTTGGCGTTGCTGTCTGAGGTGAGTCGGTTTGGATTTTCGGAGGGTCGGGCAATTAGTGGTCACGACAGGAAGCACACGTTGTGTGTCAGACATTCTTTGAAGGAGGGTGGCCGTGGAGCTCACCGTGTGGGGCATCATCACTGCGATCGTTGTTGGTCTCATCGTCGGCGCGCTGGGCCGCCTGGTTGTTCCGGGTCGGCAGAACATGCCGATCTGGCTGCACCTGTTGATCGGTGTGGGTGCGGCTCTGCTGGGCACCGTGCTGGCGCGGGCCATCGGCATCGCGACCGAGACGAGCGGTATCGACTGGGCCGAGCTGCTGGTGCAGGTCGTGGTGGCCGCGATCGCGGTCGCGCTGGTGGCAGGTGTGGGTGGCCGCCGCCGCGTGACCCGGTAACACCGAGCATCACCCCGTACCACTGCTAGATCTTTGATGGGCGCCCGACCGACAGGTCGGGCGCCCATCGGCGTTCCTCCTGTTCGGAGGGTGGTTGGCTCTTCGGATCGTGGCCGGCCGTAGGCCTGGTTCGCCAGCTCGGCCGGTCGAGCCCGCCGTGATCAACTCGGGTTCAGGGATGTCGGGGTGTCCCAGGGCCTCCGATACCCCAGTTTCAAGGATTCCGTGTTGATCAATTGCCCAGCGGCGCCGGTAGGTCGGGGATCGCCGGCTGGTCGCGGACCTCGGTAGGACCGCGTCCGTTCGGCGATCGGCGGTCGGCGGAACGTGTTCGTGTCTGCCAAATCGTGATCGTTTGGTGGATGGAGTCGGTTTGGATTTTCGTTGGGTCGGGCAATTAGTGGTCACGACAGGAAGCACACGCTTGTGTGTCAGACATTCTTTGAAGGAGGGTGGCCGTGGAGCTCACCGTGTGGGGCATCATCACTGCGATCGTTGTTGGTCTCATCGTCGGCGCGCTGGGCCGCCTGGTTGTTCCGGGTCGGCAGAACATGCCGATCTGGCTGCACCTGTTGATCGGTGTGGGTGCGGCTCTGCTGGGCACCGTGCTGGCGCGGGCCATCGGCATCGCGACCGAGACGAGCGGTATCGACTGGGCCGAGCTGCTGGTGCAGGTCGTGGTGGCCGCGATCGCGGTCGCGCTGGTGGCCGGCGTTGGTCGCCGCCGCAGCGTCACCCGATAACGACCCGGCATCACCTGGTCGAACAGCACCACCGGCAAGACGGCAACACTGGAAAGAGCGCCCGGCCTTTGGCCGGGCGCTCTTTCGTGCTGGTACACCCGACTTCGATCCGATGCGGCAGTGCCGTTCGTCGGGCCTCTGCGGTACGGTCGCGACGCTTCGGCCAGTCCCGCCCACTGTCGTAAAGGAATTCTCCGTACTAGGGTGCGGCGGAGAAGGTTAGTTCCAGGCGGCGCGAGGGGAGCAGTGGCGTGAACAGGTGGAAGCGGTTGGCCCCGGTCACCGCCATGGTGGCCTCGGCCGCGATGGTGCTGACCGGCTGTGGGGGTTCCGACGACAAGGCGGCCGACGACAGCGAGCTCACGGTCTGGATGATGGGCGAGGGCGGCGACGCGCAGAACACCTTCCTCGACGGGGTCGAGGCCGAGTTCCGCCAGAAGCACCCTGACACCGACGTGGTGGTGCAGTACATTCCCTGGCTCGAGGCGCCCAAGAAGTTCCAGGCCGCGCTCGCCGGTGGCGAGGGACCGGACATCACCGAGCTGGGCAACACCGAGACCCAGGGCTGGGCGGCCCAGGAGGCGCTCGCCGATGTGAGTGGTCGGATGGGCGGCTGGGCCGACGGCAAGGATCTGCTGCCCGACCTGGTGCGCAACGCGCAGCTCGACGGCAAGCAGTACGGCGTGCCCTGGTACGCGGGCGTGCGCGCTATCTACTACCGCACCGACTGGTTCGCCGAGGCCGGTGTGCAGCCCCCGAAGACCTGGGACGACCTGGTCACCGTGGCGAAGACCGTGCAGGCGAAGAAGAAGGGCACGTACGGCATCGCCCTGCCGGGCAACTCGGAGCTGCCGTTCTACTCCTTCCTCTGGGGCGCCGGTGGCGAGATCGCCAGCAACCAGGGCGGCACCTGGAAGTCCGGCTACACCACGCCGGAGGCGCAGCGGGCGGTCAAGTTCTGGACCGACCTGGTGACCGTGCACAAGGTGGCCCCGCCGGCCGCGGCCGGTTGGAACGAGATCGACGCGCGGACCCAGTTCGCCACCGGCAAGGCGGCGATGGCCTTCGCCGGCAGTTGGCAGCAGGGTGCCATCAAGAAGGACAACCCCGAGATCGAGAAGGTCTGGGGTACGTTCCCGATCCCCGGCCCGGACGGCAAGGCGGCACCCGCTTTCGCCGGCGGTTCGGACGTGGCGATCTGGAAGGACAGCGAGCGCCAGGATCTGGCCTGGGACTACCTGACCGTGCTGCTCAACAAGAAGAACTCACAGAGCTTCGCGAGCAGCCTCGGCTTCTTCCCGGTCTACCAGGACCTGGTGGCCGGTGACGCGTACGCCAACGACAAGGTGATGGCGGCGTTCGCCACCACCATGCAGAACACCAAGCTCACGCCGCTCACCCCGAAGTGGGTGGAGGTCAGCCGGACCAAGACGGTGACCCAGGCGATGAACAGCTCGGTCATGAAGGGTCAGAAGACGGTCGAGAAGGCTACCGCCGACGCGGCCGGTGAGATGGAAAGCATTCTCAACGCCAAGTGACCACGCTGACAAAGAACCCGGAGACGGCCGCCGCGCGGGAGACCCCCGCGCGGCGGCGTCGCCGGGTTGACCGCCTGCCCTACCTGTTACTCCTGCCCGCACTGGTGATCATCGGGGTGCTGCTGCTCTGGCCGCTCGGCCAGGTGGTGGTGATGTCCTTCTACCGGCTGAACACCGTCCGCCAACTGCGCGGCGACCGGGAGTGGCCGTGGGTGGGGCTGGGCAACTACGCCGACATCCTCTCCGACCCGTTCTTCCTGACGGTGCTGCGCAACACGGTGTTGTTCGCCGCGGCCAACGTGCTGCTCACCATGGTCCTCGGCACCCTGGTCGGGCTCCTGCTCAACCGGCTCGGCCGCAAGATGGCGACCTTCGTGGCCAGTTGCGTGATGCTCGCCTGGGCCACCCCGGCGCTGACCGGCACCATCGTCTGGAAGTGGATTTTCGACGACACGAGCGGCCTCGTCACGTGGCTGTTCAACGCCCTGCCCGACGGGCTGTCCAACAGCCTCTTCGGCCGTAGCGACTGGACCGGCTACGGCTGGTTCAACTCGCCGCTGCTCTTCTTCGCCATCCTCACCCTGGTGGTGGTCTGGCACTCGTTCCCGTTCATCGCGGTGAGCGTGCTCGCTGGTCTCAAGAGCGTGCCGAGCGAGCTGCACGAGGCCGCCCGGGTGGACGGCGCCAGCCCGTGGCGGGTCTTCTGGAAGATCACGTTTCCGCTGCTGCGGCCGGTCTTCGGGATCCTGATCGTGCTCTCCACCATCTGGGACTTCAAGGTCTTCACCCAGCAGTTCGTGCTGGCCGGCGGCACCCAGGACCGGCCGACGTTCATGCTCGCCATCTACTCGTACGCCGAAGCCTTCTCCCCGCCGCCGAAGTACGGACTCGGCGCGGCCATCGCGGTGATCCTCACGCTGATCCTGCTGATGGTCACCGGCTTCTACGTACGGATGGTGCTCAGGCAGGAGGACGAGTCGTGAAGAAGGTCGCCCTCAACGGCGCCGGGCTGCTGGTCGCGCTCTTCGCGGCGTTCCCGGTCTACTGGATGATCTCCACCTCGCTGAAACCGAGCAGGGAGATCTTCTCGTCCACTCCGCAGCCGGTGCCGACCCACCCGACGCTGGAGCACTACCGGGAGATCCTGACCGGCAACCTGATCCCCGGGGTGAGCTTCCTCGACTTCTTCCTCAACAGCGCGCTGGTCGCCGTCTCCACAGTGGTGCTCAGTGGGCTGGTGGCCCTGCTGGCCGCGACGGCGGTGGCGCGGTTCCGCTTCAAGCTGCGGACCAGCTTCCTGATCATGCTGCTGGTGGTGCAGATGATCCCGCTGGAGGCGCTGGTCATCCCGCTGTTCCTGATGATCCAGCGACTGGGGCTCTACAACACCCTGCCCAGCCTGATCCTCACGTACCTGGGCTTCTCGCTGCCGTTCGCGGTCTGGATGCTTCGTGGTTTCGTCGCCGCGGTGCCCAAGGAACTGGAGGAGGCGGCGGCCATCGACGGGGCGAGCCGGGCCCAGATCTTCCGGCGGGTCCTCTTCCCGCTGGTCGCGCCCGGCCTGGTGGCCACCAGCATCTTCTCCTTCATCACGGCGTGGAACGAGCTGATCTTCGCGTTGACGTTCATCAACGACCAGGGGAGCTACACCCTGCCGGTGGCGATGACCTTCTTCTTCGGCCGCGACGACACCAACTGGGGGCCGGTGATGGCCGCGTCGACCCTGTTCACCCTGCCGGTCATCATCTTCTTCCTGCTGGTGCAGCGTCGGATGGTCTCCGGCCTGGTGGCCGGCGCCGTCAAGGGCTGAGCGGTCGGAAGCGCCGCCCGGCGGTCAGTCGGGCGGCGGCTTCGGCAGCCGCTCCATCCGGTTCCAACCGGACCAGCCGCGTTCGTGCATCAGCTCCCGCAGCCGCCGCACCCGCGGGTCTGACTCGACGGCAAGCGCGTCGATCAGGTCGTGTGGAAGATCGTCACTGGCTTCCTCGACGTGCAGGACCTCGTTGGCGGCGTACGCCTGCTCTGCCAGGCAGGCCATGATGTCGGCGGCCTCCGCCAGCCGCGGGTCGTCCTCCTCGTCACCGTCGAAGATCTCCGAGAGCACCTGGTAGAGCCGGACGACCTGCGGATCATCGAGGTGGGCGATCTTGCCGGGCATCCACTCGACGATCCGGTCGGGCCAGCGCGCCGCGACCAGGATCCACCCGTCCCGTTCGGCCTCGACCATCCGCTGGGACGCCCCGATGCCCCGGAGTCGGTCGAGATAGGCGGCGACCTCCGGTGGGAGCGCCAGGCTGTCCCCGGCGGTGAGTTGCGCGATGTGCCTGCGGCTGGTCTCCAGCCGTTGGATCTCGTCGCGCAGGTGGCTGTCGATGGTCCGGATCGCTTCGGCGAAGGCTGCGGCGTCGGCTTCGAGCATCCGACTGATCTGCGACAGTGGCACGCCGGCGTCGGCGAGGGTGCGGATCTTGATGAGGGACACGACTGCCGTTGCGCCGTACCGCCGGTAGCCCGAAGCGTCCCGCTCCGGCTCGGGCAGGAGCCCGATCTGGTGATAGTGCCGCACCGCCCGCACCGTGACGCCGGCGTACGCCGCGAGTTGGCCGATCGTCAGCATGCCCTGATCCTGCCCGTAGTCCGTCCAGCTCTGGTGGACACCGGTTCAGGAGATCGTGCGACGGTAGGTGACATTGGCGAACAGGTAGGCGAGGACGAGGATGCCGGTGCACCAGGCGAGGGCGATCCAGATGTCCGTGCCGACCGGCTGTTGGGTGAACAGGTCCCGGATCGCGTTGACGATGGAGGTCACCGGCTGGTGCTCGGCGAAGGCGCGTACCGGGCCGGGCATGGACCCGGTGGGCACGAAGGCCGAGCTGACGAACGGCAGGAAGATGAGCGGATAGGAGAACGCGCTCGCGCCGTCCAGCGTCTTCGCGGTGAGGCCGGGGATCACGGCGATCCAGGTCAGGGCCAGGGTGAACAGGACGAGGATGCCGGCGACCGCGAGCCACCCCGACACGCCCGCCCCCGTACGGAAGCCCATGATCAGGGCGACGCCGATGACGACGACGATCGAGATCAGGTTGGCGACCAGCGAGGTCAGGACGTGCGCCCACAGCACGGCGGAGCGGGCGATCGGCATGGACTGGAACCGTTCGAAAATGCCGCCCTTCAGGTCGAGGAAGAGCCGGAAGGCGGTGTAGGAGATGCCCGAGGCGATCGCGATGATCAGGATGCCGGGCAGCAGGTAGTTGACGTAGGAGTCGGACCCGGTCTCGATCGCGCCGCCGAAGACGTAGACGAACAGCAGCATGAAGGCGATCGGCATGATTGCGGTGGTGATGATGGTGTCCGGGCTGCGGGCGATGTGGCGCAGCGAGCGACCCAGGAGAACGGCGGTGTCGCCGACGAAATGCCTGTTCATCGTTGTTCCTTGCTCGTGCGGGCGCCGACGACGGTGAGGAAGACGTCCTCAAGGCTCGGCTGCTTCTCGACGTACTCGACTTTTGCGGGTGGGAGGAGCTGCTTGAGCTCGTCGAGGGTGCCGTTCACGATGATCCGTCCCTCGTGCAGGATCGCGAGCCGGTCGGCGAGGTGCTCCGCCTCGTCGAGGTACTGAGTGGTGAGCAGCACGGTCGTACCACCCTTGGCGAGTTCTTTGACGGCCTGCCACACCTCGATGCGCGCCTCCGGGTCCAGCCCGGTTGTCGGCTCGTCGAGGAAGATCACCGGTGGGTTCCCGATGAGGCTCATCGCGATGTCCAACCGGCGGCGCATGCCACCGGAGTACGTCGCCACCCTCCGGGTGCCCGCCTCGGTCAGCGAGAAGCGCCTCAGCAGGTCATCCGCGACCGTGCGCGGCGCTGGACGGTGCCTGAGCCGGGCGACCAGGACGAGGTTCTCCCGCCCGGTGAGGACCTCGTCGACCGCCGCGAACTGCCCGGTGAGACTGATCGACTCGCGCACCTCGGCAGCCTGCGCCGCGACGTCGAAGCCGTTGACCCGGGCGGTCCCCGCGTCGGCCTTGAGCAGCGTGGACAGGATCTTCACCACAGTGGTCTTGCCCGCCCCGTTGGAGCCGAGCAGGGCGAAGATGGAGCCGCGCGCCACGTCGATGTCCACACCGCGCAGCACCTTCAGTTGCTTGAACGACTTCTCCAGGCCCCGCACGTGTATCACCGGCGGCTCGACCTGATCGGTTGTTGGCGGGATGCTCATGGCAGCCAGCATGGAGGGTTGACGCAGCGTCAAGGTCAAGCCCGCACCGCGAATTCACCTAGGCTGACGGTCATGACGGGCAGGGTGGCAGCGGTGAACCTCGGCATCGTGACCGAGGCGCAGTGGGCCGGCGACGCGAGCGGTCGCAGCGGCATCGACAAGCGGCCGGTGGACGGCCCGGTGCAGGTCCGCGTGGACGGGGTGATCGGTGACTTCATCGGCGAGCGAGCCCACCACGGCGGTCCTGACCAGGCGGTCTACGCCTACGCGGAGGAGGACGCCGCCTGGTGGGCGGCCGAGCTGGGCCGCGCCGTACGACCGGGTGGCTTTGGTGAGAACCTGTCCACCTACGCGGTCGACGTGACCGGCGCGGTGATCGGCGAGCAGTGGCAGGTCGGTTCCGCCCTGCTCCAGGTCACCAAGCCGCGTACGCCCTGCACCACCTTCGCCGGGTTCTGGGGCGTACCGGATCTGATCAAGCGCTTCACCGCCCGGGCGCTGCCCGGCGCCTATCTGCGCGTGCTGCGGGAGGGCGAGGTCGGCCCGGGTGACCCGGTCGAGGTGGTGGAGCGGCCCGCGCACGGCGTCACCATCGGCGAGGTGTTCCGGGCGACCAGCCTTGAGCCGGAGCTGCTGCCCCGGCTGCTGGAGGCGGAGGGCCTGCCGGAACCGATCCGGGAGAAGGCACGCCGCCGCCTCGCCTCCCGCGGCTGACCGCGAGCCGCGACGACACGCGGCCCTCCCGTCCAGGTCGGGATAGACGGTCAACAGGAACCGACGGCGGACGGTTGCCCGTATTGTCCCCATCGGGGGCATGCGGCGCGGGACCGGGTGGAGCGCGATGTCGATGGCGACGGACGGCGGTGCTGCTGCGGCGTCACCACCTGATCCGGGTCTGGAGCGTCCGGCGTTCCTGGAACTCTTCTTCGACCTCGTCTACGTCTTCGCGCTGGTCACCCTGGCGACCGTTCTGTCCGAGAACCTCAGCTGGACCGGCCTCGCCAGGACGCTGGTGCTGCTGCTCGGGTTCGCGATGATCTGGGCGCTGACCGTCTGGTCGGCGGACAGCGTCGACCTGACCCGCCCGGCTGGGCAGGGGCAGTTCATCTGGGTGGCGGCCGCCAGCCTGCTGTTGGCTGCGCTCGCGCCCGACGCGTACGACGATCACGCGCTGCCCTTCGCGATCACGTACGTGGTCATCCACCTCAGCGCCTCGGCCTACTACGTCCTGGTCGTCTCGATCAGGAAACCGCCGCGTCGCAGCATCCGGATCCAGGTCTGGGAGGCCATCGCCGGCGTCGGCTGGATCGGCGGGGCGCTCGTCGGCGGTTCGGGACAGTTGGCGATCTGGGCGCTCGCGGTCGTCGTCGAGTATGTCGCAGCCGTGTTCGGCTGGCCGGTGCCGCGGATCGGTCGCTCACGACCGCGCGACTGGCGACTGGTCGGCGCGCGGGTGGCTGAGCGGTACCGGCAGTTCGTCATCGTCGCGCTCGGTGTCTCGATCTTCGTGACCGGAACGACCTTCAGCATGAGCGAGTACACGCTGGTGCGAGGGTGGGCACTGCTCGTGGTGTTCACCACCGTCGTGTTGATGTGGCGGATCTACACCTACCGCGCCGGTGAGCTGCTGACCGACGCGATCACCCGGTCGACCAACCCGGCGCTGCTCACTCAGTCCGCGGCGGCCACCCATCTGGTCATGGTGGCCGGAATCGTCGGCGCGGCGGTCACCAGTCACCTCGTGGTGGGCCGCCCGTTGGGCGAGACCCCGCCCTCGTGGGCTGCGGTGATCCTCGGCGGCCCCGCGTTGTACCTGGTCGGCCGGGGCGTCCTCGACTTCACCGTGTTCGGGCGGATCTCGCGGTCCCGGCTGGCCGGGCTCGTGCTTCTGGCGTGCGTGGCGCCAACCGTGCCCCTGCTGCCGCCGGTCCTGGTCGCGCTGCTTGCCATGGCGGTGCTGCTCCTGATCGCCGTGGCGAACCTGGTGAGCACTCGACTACACGCACGTACGCCGGCACCGCCGATGCTGCGGTGACTCGGCACGGGCGGCCAAGGCCGGGCGACCGCTCAGAGTGACGGCGCGGCCGCCGGGGCCCGGCGGCGGTCACGCGCGGCCAGCCCTTCCCCGACCAGGGTGAGCAGCAGGACCAGGTTCGCCAGCACCAGGGCGGCCAGGGGCGGGAGCAGGAACGTGGCGGGTGCCATCAGGGCGCCCAGCACCACGATCGCCAGCACCCGGGACCAGAGCATCCGGCCGGTCACCACGGCATCGAACAGGACGCTGCCGAGCAGGAAAAGGGCCGGCCCGCCGAGGATGGCGGCCATCAGCTCGACCGGGGCGCGACCGGACGGCTGATCAATGACCGTCAGGGTGCTGGCCGAGACCACCACCACCCCGGCCACCATCACCAGATGGCTGTACGAGGTGGAGGTGCCCGGGCGCACCCGTTCCACCGTCGCGACGCTCGGTGGGGCCAGGATCCGCTGGACCCGCTGGAAGTAGAGCTGGAACAGGAGCACTGCGCTGACGAACGCGACCGCGCTGGTGGCCACCTGGCCGGCCGTGAACCCGCTGCCGGCCAGTCCCATGCCGGTGCTCAGGATCAACTCGCCGAGCGCGACGATGAAGATCGCCCGGTGCCGTTCGGAGAGATGCACCCCGGTGAAGATCTGGCTGGCGAGTTCGGTGCGCCCCAACCTCGGCGTCGGCCAGCCGAACCGGGCCGAACCGAGGTCGACCGCCACCGCGAGCGACCAGAGCACCAGCCGAGCCGTCTCGTCCACGAACACTCCGGCCACCCACGGCGCCACTGTGACGCCGAACCAGAAGAAGACCCGGATGCTCCTGGCCTGGATCGGGCGGTTCACCCGGGTGCCGGGGATCAGGACGGCGTCACGGACCAGGTGGATGCCGAAGTACGCCGCGACGAAGAGCCACCCGTACCGGCCGAAGGCGTACGGGGTGGCGATCGCCATCAGCAGGGTGCCGAGCATGACCAGCAGGACGGTCGCCTGGATGATCGGCAGTCGGGGGTTGAACAGGTCGGTGAGCCACGCGGTCAGCACCCAGACCCACCAGGCGGCCAGCAGGAGTACGGCGGTCTGCAGCGCACCCCGGACGGTGAGGTCGGCGGCCAGGCTGGCGGCGAGCCGGGAGAACATGAAGATGTAGACCAGGTCGAAGAAGAGCTCCAGGAAGGTCGGGTATTCCGGCTCGCCCCGGCGGCGGAGGATCCGGGGAAGCGGAGCGGACGTCACTGCGACTGCCTCCTGTGCCACCCCGCGCCCTGGGGTGGGGGCACCGCGCCCCGACCTGCGCACCCGTCACGCTACCGACAGTGCGGCCTGCGGTGGTCAGGAACGGGGCCGGCCCGAGCGGTCGTGTCCGCAGACACGAAAAACGGCCCCTCTACCACCGCTGGGCGATGGCAGGGGGCCGTTCTGCGAGCGGTGGGTCAGCGGAGCCAGGGGATGTTGCGGTCGAGCAGACCGCGGTCCTTGAGCTCCTTGCGCAGCGGGATCTCGTCGTCGACGTACCCGTCCCAGTTGATGCCCCAGTAGTTGGCGGTGTGGGTGCCCTCACCGATCAGCTGGCGCTGCACGGGGGTGCGGTTGCGGTACCACTCGCCGTTCACGTCGGGGTGCAGCTCGTCCAGCGGACGGATCCACCGGTAGGTGTAGCCGACGAAGAGCATCTTGCGGGTGACGGTTGACAGGTTCGTCGACCGCGAGTGCCACTGCCGACGGTCGAAGATGAAGGCGTCGCCCGGGTTGGCGGTGATCTCCACCGTGCCCTCCGGGTCGGGGTTCTGCACGGTGAGGTCCGCCGGCCGGGGCAGCGAGTTCTTCAGGTGGCTGCCCGGGATGACCTTGGTGGCACCGCGGCCGGTCTCGGAGAGGTCCGACAGCACGTACGCGACCTTCAGCGAGAACATCGGCCGGGGCAGGTTCGGGTCCATCGTCTCCGGGTCGGAGTTCTGCCGGTACCCGTCCTGGTGCCAACCCCAGTACGGCTTCTCCGGCTCGGCGGCCGGCGGGGTGACGTCCAGGTGGTTGTGGTGCGTGTAGATGTTCCAGCCGGCCAGCCCCCACATGTACGGGAAGGCGATCGGGTGGGTCAGCAGCTCGCCGAAGAGCTCGTCGCGCTCCAGGAAGCCCAGCAGGTGCAGGGTGCCGTCCTTCTTGGTGGTGCCCTTCGCCTGCTCCTCCGCGTAGACGCGGTCGACCGCCGCCTCCAGCGCCGCCCGGTGGTCCTCCGTCAGGACGTTGCGCAGCAGGAGGAAGCCCTGCTCGTGGAACTCCTTGCGGTCAGTGTCGCTGATCGGTTCGTAACCGGTCCGGTCGCCGTAATCGAACACCGCGTCGTACCCCTCCCCATGAGGTGAAACCTTTTCTGGCACAGGCCGCCGATCGTAACGCGACGGATCTGGCCCCGGGGAGGGCGTGTGGGGCTGGTGGGCCGCAGGGGGACCCCGTGCAGCGAGAGGACTGCGGAGAGTGATTTGACCGTGATCAATAGAGGTGTTTGCGGAGACTTGTCCGATTGTGCGGTGACTGCCGGTTAAGAGATCCGGGTCGGTCAACCCTCGTTGAACACCTCTGCCACCACCTGACCGGCGGGGCTCTGCTCGCCGTCCGCCCGGCCCCAGGTGCCGGCCCGGGCGGTCCATTCCAGGTCGCCGAAACGGACGCGCTTCACGCCGTGGTCCTGGGCGTGGGAAACCAGCCAGTGCGCGTACCGCCAGCCGTCGCGCTGGTCGTCCGGCGTCACCGCCAACCCGGTGGGGTCGGTCGGGTCGGTGCCCTTCAGCCCCCAGTCCAGCACCAGGTTGCGGGTCAGCTGCGTGGCCGCCGCCGCGCCGTGCATCGCCGGGGTACGCCCGACGGTGCAGGCGACCGCGCCGGTCGCGTCGCCCATCAGCGCTCGGCTGAGCACCTCGGAGTCGTCGGCCCACTTCTGGTAGGCCTCCGGGAAGGCCGAGCGCTGCACCCGCTGGGCGGCGTCGGTGACGCGCATCTTCTCCCAGCCGCGCACCTTCTTGAGCGCCGCGTAGAACCGGTTGGCCGCGTAGCGCGGGTCGCGGATCTGGGCCGGGGTGCCCCAGCCCTGGCTCGGCCGCTGCTGGAACAGGCCGACCGAGTCCCGGTCGCCGTCGGCGAGGTTGCGCAGCCCGGACTCCTGGTACGCGGTGGCCAGCGCGACCACCACGGCCCGCTCGGACATCCCGCGCTGTGCCCCGATGGCTGCGATGGTCGCCGCGTTGGCCATCTGGTCGGCGTCGAGCGCGACCCGACCGTCGGCCTGCACGGTGCACTTCCGGGCCGCCAGCGGCAACTGGAGGCGGTCACCGACCTGCCGTACGACGAGCCAGATCGCGATCACGGCGACGAGGATGAGCACCACTCCACCCGCCACGGTTGCCCGAGTTCGCACCCACACCCCCAGATCGACAGTCTGACAAGCGTACGTCCCCCACGGGCCCCTCCGGGTCGTCCGCGCGGTTCCAGGCCGGCTCTGCCGACCCGTTCCGATCGCGGCATTCCCGCTCCGGCCGCGCTCTCACCTGCCCGTATGGCCCTGTGGTCCACCCTGCTCCGGCGAGAATCGAGCCATCCGGCGCCAGGGCCCGCTGGCGGATCGTGGGCACCGCGTGTGCCGCCAGTCTGACCTGTCGTGCGTGTCACCGCCCCGACGGTGCCCGGAATGGTCGGAAGGTCGAGGCGCTTACTCCCGATTGACATGTCAATTGCTGGCCCGCCCGGTCGTTCACGCAGGTGGCCGGGGGTAGCCACGGAACAAGGAGGAGTTCCATGGGAACGCTCGACGGCAAGATCGTGCTCGTCACCGGCACCGGCGGCGGCCTGGGGCGCGTCGCCGCGCAGATCTTCGCGCGGGAGGGCGCAAAGGTCGTCGGGGCCGACATCCAGGTCGCCGGAAACGACGAGACGGTCGAACTCGTTCGGAGCGCCGGCGGCGAGATGACCGGCATCGCGCCGGTCGACCTCACCGACCCGGAGCAGGTGCGGAAGTTCGTCGAGGACGCCGCCGCGACCTACGGCGGGCTCGACGTGGTCTACAACAACGCGGCGGCGCTCCGCTTCGGCCCGATGCCGGACTTCTCCGTCGAGGCTTGGCGCTACACCATCACCGGCGAACTCGACATTCCGTACTTCGTGTCCAAGTTCGCCTGGCCCCACCTGGTCCGGCGTGGTGGTGGCGTCATCATCAACGCCGCCTCCATGGCCGGCATGATCGCCGGTCACGTCCCCCCGATGGTCGGCCACACCGCCGCCAACGCCGGCGTCATCGGCCTGACCCGACAACTCGCGCTCGAAGGCGCGCCGCACGGGATCCGCGCGGTGGCGGTCAGCCCGGGGCCGATCGTCAGCCCCGCAAGTGAGCGCGACCTGGGTGACAACCAGGCCGCTCGGGACGCGATCACCGGCAAGACGCTCCTCAAGCGGTTCGCTCAACCGGAGGAGGTGGCCGAACTGGTGGTGTTCCTGGCCTCCGACCGGGCGTCGTACATCACCGGGGCGAACTACCCGGTCGACGGCGGCGCGACCGCCTGGTGACCGGACCGAATGGCCCGGGGACGCCACATCACGCAGGCGGCGTCCCCAGCGGCCCCGGTCCTAGCCAACATCACCGGCAACCCCGGTCCCACCCGGCATGATCACCGGCGCCCCCGGTCCTACCCGGCATGATCACCGGAACCACCGTCCGGAGCGGGCACCCAGGCCGCCGGTCGCTTTTCCCGAAAGGCCATGATCCCCTCGCGCCCCTCGTCGGAGAGGAAGTAGCCGGTCGAGAGGGCGGACAGCCGGGCCAGGTCACCGCGCAGCTCGGCGGTGCCCGGCCGGCTCAGCAGCTCCTTCGCCCCGGCCAGAGCGCCCGGCGCTCCGCGCACCAGCGAGTCGCAGTAGCGCCGAACCGCGTCGTCCAGCCCGTCCGCCGGGACCGAGGCCGTGACCAGGCCGATCTCGGCGGCCCGTTGGCCGTCGAAGGTGTCCCCGGTCAGGTAGAGCTCGGCGGCGGCGCGCGGTTGCAGCCGGGGCAGCACGGTCGCCGAGATCACCGCCGGGATCACCCCGATCCGCACCTCGGTGAACGCGAACGTCGCCTCGTCGGCGCAGACCGCCAGATCGGCGGCGGCGATCAGGCCCAGCCCGCCGGCCCGCGCCGGCCCGCCCACCCGGGCCAGCACCGGCTTCGGGCAGTCCCAGATCGCCGCGAGCACGTCACCCAGCATCGCGGCGGGCACCGTGCCGCTGGCGTACGCCGCGGCCGTCTCCTTCAGGTCGGCGCCCGAGCAGAAGACTGGGCCGGTGTGGTCGAGCACTATCGCTCGAACCGTCTCGTCGGCGATCGCGTCGCCCAACCCCGCCAGCAGCTGGGTCATGAGGCCGGTGGAGAGCGCGTTGCGGTTGTGCGGACTGTCCAGGGTGAGGGTGGTCACCCCGCGGGCCGTGGCGACCCGCACGAGGACGTCGGGAGAGGTCATGCCGGGCACACTAGTGGCCATGCCCGGCGTCCTTCCAGATGGTGAGACCGTCCCCGTCGACGGATCGCTGCCCGCCACCGCCACCACGGCGGTCGGCGCGCGCGGCTTCGGCGTGTACGTCCACGTGCCGTTCTGCGCCAGCCGCTGCGGCTACTGCGACTTCAACACCTACACGGCGTCCGAGTTGGGCGGCGGTGCGAGCCGCGAGGGGTACGCCGACACCGTCCTGGCCGAGCTCGCGCTCGCCGCCGGGGTGCTGGGCGACAGCCCGCCGCCCCGGGTCGACACCGTCTTCGTGGGCGGTGGAACGCCCACCCTGCTCCCCGCCGACGACCTGGCCCGCATCCTCGACGGCATCGACCGCACCTGGGGGCTGGCCGCCGACGCCGAGGTGACCACCGAGGCCAACCCCGAATCGGTCACCCCGGAATCGTTGAAGCTGCTGCGGGCCGCCGGCTACACCCGGATTTCGCTGGGCATGCAGTCGGCCTCCCCGGGAGTGCTGGCGATCCTGGACCGCAAACACAGCGCCGGCCGGGCCACCGCCGCCGCCCTGGAGGCACGCGACGCCGGGTTCGAGCACGTCAACCTGGACCTGATCTACGGCACCCCGGGGGAGCGCACCGAGGACTTCGCCGCCTCGCTGGAGCAGGTCGTCGCCGCCGGGGTGGACCACGTCAGCGCGTACGCCCTGATCGTCGAGGACGGCACCCGGCTCGCCGCCCGGATGCGGCGCGGCGAACTGGCGTACCCCAGTGACGACGTGGCCGCGGACCGCTACCTGGCTGCGGAGGCCGCGCTCGACGCCGCCGGGCTCTCCTGGTACGAGGTCTCCAACTGGGCGCGCACCGACGACGCCCGCTGCCGGCACAACCTGCTCTACTGGACGGGCGCGGACTGGTGGGGGCTGGGGCCGGGGGCGCACAGCCACGTCGGCGGGGTGCGCTGGTGGAACGTCAAACACCCCACTGCGTACGCCCAGAGGTTGGCGGCGGGCGCGTCACCCGGCCTGGCCCGGGAGGTGCTCACCGGCGACGAGGCGCACATGGAGGACGTGATGCTCCGACTGCGCCTCGCCAGCGGCCTCCCGTTGGCGGTGCTCGACGCCACCGGCCGAGCGGGCGCCGAGCGGGCCCTGGCCGACGGCCTGCTGGCCGCCGAGGAGTACGCGGCTGGCCGGGCGGTGCTCACCCTGCGCGGGCGGCTGCTCGCCGACGCGGTCGTGCGTGACCTGCTGCCCTGAGTGGGCGGGCCGTTCCGGTGGTGCGGGCCGGCCGGGGGAGCGGCCGACCCGGCATCACTTGATGAAGTTCGCGGAGAGCGGGTAGCGGTAGAGCTGCCCCTCGTTGGCCTTGATTCCGGCGATGATGCCGAACACGAGACCGAGGATGACGGCTGCGCCGACCCCGATGAAGCCGATCAGGATGCAGGTCAACACCCAGCCGACCAGGCCGACGATCGACCAGATGAGCTGGAAGTTGAGCGCCGCCACGGCGTGCGCCCGCACCGTCGGGGACTGGCTGCCACGTGCCAGCATCGCCACCAGCGGGGCGATCCAGCCGAGCACACCGCCGCTGACGATCATGCCGACGGCGCCGCCGAAGTGGGCGATCAGCGCCCAGGTCTTGTCCTCGTTGTTGGCGAAGCCGCCAGGGCCGCCGTAGGCGCCGCCGGTCGGGTAGCCGCCACCGGGCGGGGGATAGCCGCCAGGCGGGGGATAGCCACCCGCCGGAGGGTAGCCGCCTGACGGCGGTTGGTCACCGGTGGGCGGCGGATAGCCACCGGGCGGGGGATAGCCGCCCGGGCCGGGTGCCCCGGACAGTGGTGCGGTGGGCGGCTCCGGCGGGTAGTTGCCGGGGTCACCCGCGCCGGGAGGGCGAGGAGGTTCAGTCATGGATGCCACCGTAGGGGCACGTGGCAACGCGGCACCAGCGCGACACCGCCCGGCGGTGAGGGTCGATCGGCCCGGCGGGGTGGCGCGGGCCGCACCGACGGACAGCCGTTGATCATCGCGCTGGCGGGCACGCCGACGTAGACTGGCACTCGTTACAGTCGAGTGCCAGGACGGCCCGGCCGGCCGAGGACGCCGGCGGCCGACGTGCGACAGGAGGTGCGGAGGATGGGTCTCGACGACCGGAAACTCGCCGTGCTCCGTGCCATCGTCGAAGACTACGTCTCCACCCAGGAGCCGGTCGGCAGCAAGGCGCTGGTCGAGCGGCACCAGCTCGGGGTCTCCCCGGCCACGGTCCGCAACGACATGGCCGTGCTGGAGGAGGAGGGCTACATCCGGCAGCCGCACACCAGTGCCGGCCGGGTGCCCACCGACCGCGGCTACCGACTCTTCGTCGACAGGTTGTCCCGGGTCAAGCCGCTCAGCCCAGCCGAACGCCGGGCCATCGAGCGCTTCCTGGTCGGCGCGGTCGACCTCGACGACGTGGTGCACCGCACCGTGCGCCTGCTCGCCCAGCTCACCCGGCAGGTCGCCGTCGTGCAGTACCCGAGCCTGGCCCGCTCCTCGGTGCGTCACCTGGAGCTGGTGCCGATCTCCACCACCCGACTGATGGTCGTCATGATCGCGGACACCGGGCGGGTGGAGCAGCGTCTGGTGGAGCTGCCCGGGCCGGTGCCCGCCGACGACGTCACCGACCTGCGCCGACTGGTCAACGAGAAGCTCGCCGGCGCCCGGCTGTCCGACACGCCGCCGCTGGTGCAGGCGCTGGTCGAGGAGTCGTCGCCCAAGCTGCGTCCGGCCATGACCACGCTCGCCACTGTGCTGCTGGAGACCCTGGTCGAGCGGCATGAGGAACGCATCGCCCTGGCCGGCACCGCCAACCTCACCCGGGGTGGCCTGCTCGACTTCCAGGGTTCCCTGCGACCGATCCTCGAGGCGCTGGAGGAGGAGGTCGTCCTGCTCAAGCTCATCGGCGAGACCGAGCCCAGCACGACCCGGGTGCTGATCGGCGACGAGAACGAGTTCGACAACCTGCGGGCCGCCTCCGTGGTCAGCACCGGCTACGGCCCGGGCGCCACGATCGTCGGCGGCCTGGGGGTGCTGGGGCCCACGCGGATGGACTACCCCGGCAACATCGCCACGGTTCGCGCCGTGGCACGCTACGTGGGCGAGTTGCTGGCCCAGAACTGATTGGTCAGGGCCGATGCGGCCGGCTGCGGCCGCCGACCGGCACAACGCGAGACGAACATGAGGACACGGAACGCAGTGGCCAGGGACTACTACGGCATTCTCGGTGTGAGCCGGGAAGCCTCCGATGACGAGATCAAGCGCGCCTACCGCAAGCTGGCGCGCCAGTTCCACCCGGACGTCAATCCGGACCCGGAGGCTCAGGAGAAGTTCAAGGACATCAACGCCGCGTACGAGGTCCTCTCGGACGACCGGAAGCGGCAGATCGTCGACCTGGGTGGCGACCCGCTCGCCCCGGGCGGCGGCGGTGCCGGAGGCCCCGGAGGTCCCGGAGGTGCCGGCCCGTTCGTCGGTTTCCAGGACATCATGGACGCGTTCTTCGGCGGTGCCGCAGGCGGTGCCCGTGGTCCGCGTCCGCGTACCCGGCCGGGCGCCGACGCGATCCTGCGCCTCGAACTGGACCTGCACGAGACGGCGTTCGGCGTCGAGGCCCCGATCACCGTCGACACCGCAGTGCTGTGCACCACCTGCTCCGGCGCCGGCACGGCGGCCGGCACCCACCTGGCGACCTGCGAGGCGTGTGCCGGGCGGGGCGAGGTGCAGTCGGTGCAGCGCACCTTCCTCGGCCAGGTGGTCTCCGCCCGGCCGTGCACCGTGTGCCAGGGCTACGGCACGACCATCCCGCACCCCTGCCCCACCTGCGCCGGCGACGGCCGGGTGCGCACCCGCCGCTCGCTGACCGTCAAGATCCCGGCCGGCGTCGAGGACGGCATGCGGATCCGGCTCGCCCAGCAGGGTGAGGTCGGCCCGGGTGGCGGCACCGCCGGCGACCTCTACGTGGAGATCCACGAGCGGCCGCACGACGTCTACTCCCGCAAGGGCGACGACCTGCACTGCCGGGTCACCGTGCCGATGACCGCGGCGGCACTGGGCACCCGGCTCACCATCAAGACCCTGGACAGCGAGGAGACGGTCGACGTCAAGGCCGGCACCCAGCCGGCCAGCACGCTGCGGCTGCGCGCCCGGGGGGTGCCGCACCTGCGCGGCACCGGCCGAGGCGACCTCTACGTGCACCTGGACGTGCGGACGCCGACCAAGCTCGACCCCGACCAGGAAAAGATGCTGCGCGACTTCGCCAAGACCCGCGGTGAGGAGGTCGCCGAGTTGTCCAAGCAGGGCGGCTTCTTCTCCCGGATGCGCGACGCGTTCAACGGGCACGCCTGAGGTGTCCGCGCCGCTGTTCCTGGTCGAGGCGCTGCCCACCGGCGACGCGCTGACCCTGGACGGCCCCGAGGGGCACCACGCCGCCACAGTGCAGCGGCTGCGCGTCGGCGAGGAGCTGCTGCTCGCCGACGGCCGGGGTGGCACGGCCGCCGCCGTGGTCACCGCCGTCGGCCGGGGCACCCTGGAGGTCACCATCACCTCCCGGGGGTACGCGGACGCGCCCGTACCCCGGATCGTCACCGTGCAGGGCATCGCGAAGGGCGACCGGGGCGAGTTGGCCGTGCAGGCGATGACCGAGGTCGGCGTCGACGAGATCGTGCCCTGGGCGGCGTCGCGCTCGGTGACCCAGTGGCGGGGTGACCGGGGCGTACGGGCCCGGGAGAAGTGGGTGGCGACCGCCCGGGAGGCGGCCAAGCAGGCCCGCCGGCCGTGGCTGCCGGTGGTGGCCGGTGCGCCGGACGAGTCGACAGCCACTGTGGCCCGCCGGATCGCCGGTGCCGCCGCCGGGTTCGTGCTGCACGAGGAGGCCGACGAGCGGCTCACCACCGCCGAGCTGCCCGCCACCGGTGAGATCGTCCTGGTGGTCGGCCCCGAGGGTGGCATCGCCCCGGCCGAGCTGACCGCGTTCCGTGAGGCCGGCGGCCGGCCGGTGCGGCTCGGGCCGGCGGTGCTGCGTACGTCGACCGCCGGAGTGGCGGCGCTCAGCGTGCTCGCCACCCGCCTCGGCCGCTGGTAGCCCGTCGGCTGCTGGCTCGTTTACGGGCGGGGGAACACCGGCACCACCTCTTCCTCCGGCGTCAGGTCCAGCCCGGCCGGCCCGATGATCTGTGGGTCGGGCGTGCCGACCACCTCGGGGTCCTTGCCCGCGTAGTCGAAGCGGTGCAGCACGTGACGCATCGCCTCCAGCCGGGCCCGCTTCTTGTCGTTGCTCTTCACCACCGTCCACGGCGCGTCGGCGGTGTCGGTCCAGAAGAACATCGCCTCCTTGGCCTCCGTGTACTCGTCCCACCGGTCCAGCGACGCGATGTCCATCGGGGACAGCTTCCACTGCCGGACCGGGTCGACCTGGCGGATCGCGAACCGGGTGCGCTGCTCGTTCTGCGAGACGGAGAACCAGAACTTGACCAGCCGGATGCCCGAGCGCACCAGCATCCGCTCCAGCTCCGGGGCCTGACGCAGGAACTCCAGGTATTCCTTGCGGGAGCAGAAGCCCATCACCCGCTCGACGCCGGCCCTGTTGTACCAGGAACGGTCGAACAGCACGATCTCACCGGCCGCCGGCAGGTGCGCCATCCACCGCTGGAAGTACCACTGGCCGGCCTCCCGCTCGTCCGGCTTGGCGAGCGCCACCACCGACGCCCCACGCGGGTTGAGGTGTTCCATGAAACGTTTGATGGTGCCGCCCTTGCCGGCCGCGTCCCGGCCCTCGAAGACGATCACCAGGCGCTCGCCGGACTCCTTGATCCAGTCCTGGAGTTTGAGCAGCTCGATCTGGAGCAGCCGCTTGTCGCGGTCGTACTCGTCGCGGTCCATCCGTTCGTCGTACGGGTAGTCCTCCCGCCAGGTCTCGACGGGCGTCCCGTCGGGTCGGAGCAGGACGGGGTCGTCGTCGTGGCCATCGGCCACCTGGTAGTCGGCGGTGAGATCCAGCAGCGCGGAGTCGGCCATGTCGCAGAGACTTACCCGCCCTCGTGCCGCGAACCACCCCCTGGCCGGGTGATGTGGGCAGCTGTTCCGCCGTCAGCTGCGCAGGTAGGAGGCGCCGTTGAGGTCGACGATCGTGCCGGAGGCCCACTCGGCCTGCGGCGAGGCCAGCCAGTGCACCGCGGCCGCGATCTCCTCCGGCTCGGCCACCCGGTCGAACGGGCTCTGCGCCCGGATCGCCGCGCCGTGCTCGCCGCGCAGGTGCTCGGTGGTCATGTCGGTCGCCACGAAACCCGGCGCGACGGTGGCGACAGTGATGCCGTACGGCGCGAGCGCCACGGCGAGCGACTGACCCAGCGCGTTCAGACCCGCCTTGCTGGCGCCGTACGCGGGCTGGTCCGGCTCGCCCCGGAACGCGCCACGGGACGAGACGTTGACGATCCGCCCACCGCGTTCGCGCATGTGCTGGGCGGCGCACCAGGTGACGTTGCCGGCTCCGGTGAGGTTGGTTTCCACCACCCGCCGCCAGCGCTGCTGCCACTGCTCGTAGGAGGTGCCGAAGATCGGGTGCGGCTCGTCCCGGTCGCCGTACGTTCCGGCGTTGTTGACCAGCACGTCCAACCCGCCGAGCAGCTCGGCGGCCCCGTCGACCATGGCCCGGACGGCGTCCGGGTCGGTGAGGTCCGCGCGGACCACCACGTGCCCGGTGCCGGGCAACTGCGCGCGCAGCTGTTCGGCCGCGTCGGCCGAGTCGCGGTGGTGGATCGCCACCCGGTCGCCACCGACCGCGAACGCCGTCGCCACCGCACGGCCGATGCCGCGCGAGGCCCCCGTCACGAGTACCGCCCGATCCGTCATGCCGGCCATCCTGCCTCAGCCGGTCTCTCCTGCGAACAGGCCGGCGGCGCATGCTGCGCCGGGGCGCCCCCGGCCCGTTAGTCCTTACACTGCCCCGATGGGATCCGACTGCCTGTTCTGCCGCATCGTCGCCGGGGAGATCCCGGCCACCGTGGTCCGGGAGACCGACACCACGCTCGCCTTCCGCGACATCGACCCGAAGGCGCCGGTGCACGTCCTGGTCATTCCGAAAGAGCACTACGCCGACGTCGCCACGCTCGCCCAGGGTGACCCTGCGCTGGCCGCCGACGTGCTGGCGACGTCCGCCTCGGTGGCGGAGGACGAGGGCCTGCTCGGCGACGGCTTCCGGTTGATGTTCAACACCGGCGCGTACGGCGGTCAGGAGGTGTTCCACGTGCACGCACATCTGCTCGGTGGCGCGCCGCTCGGCCCGATGCTCGCCCGGGACCTGGCGTGAGCGCAGGTCCGGCGCCGGACAGCCGGGTGGATGAGCGCCTGGGTCGGTTGGTCCGGCGGGTGCAGGCCGACGCCCGGGTGCCGGCGGTGTCGGCGGCGCTGCACCGGGCCGACCGCCCGCTCTGGAGCTGCACCGTCGGCGAGACCGGCACCGACAGCCCGCTGGGGCCGGACACCCAGTTCCGGATCGGCTCGGTCACCAAGACCTTCACCGCGGCCCTCACCCTCCAGTGTCGCGACGACGGGCTGCTGGACCTGGACGACCCGGTGGGCCGGCACCTGGACCTTCCCGCACATGGCGAGCTGACCGTGCGCCGGCTGCTGTCGCACACCGCCGGTCTGCAACGCGAGCCGTTCGGCGACGTCTGGGACAGCCTGCGCGCACCGGACGCCGACCAGTTGGTGGCAGAGCTGGACCGGGCCGAGCGGGTGCTGCCGACCGGACGGCGGTTCCACTACTCCAACCTGGGCCTGGCCGTGCTCGGTCAACTGGTCGCCCGGCTGCGCGGCGAGAGCTGGGCACAGGTGCTCACCGAGCGGATCCTCACGCCGCTGGGGCTGACCGACACCACGGTGACCCCTCGGCCGACGGCGGCCACCGGCTTCCTGGTCGACGCGTACTCCGACGAGGCGCACCCGGAGCCGCCGACCGACTTCGGCGCGGTCGGCCCGGCCGCCCAGCTCTGGAGCACCGCGACCGACATGGCGCGCTGGGCCGCGTTCCTGGCCGACCCGGCGGCACTGGACCCGACCGGCACGGTGCTCGCCCCCGCCACCCTGGACGAGATGCGCTGGCCGCTGACCACCACCGACGAGACGCTCTGGGGCGCGGGCTTCGGGCTCGGCCTGATCCTCGTCCCGCAGGGGGAGCGGGTGATGCACGTGGGGCACCACGGGGCGATGCCCGGTTTCCTCGCCGGGGTGTACGGCCGTCGGGGCGGCGACGGCACGGCCGGCGCGATGGGTGCCGCGGTGCTCGGCTCGTCCGGCACGGCGGCCGAACTGTTCGACCTGCCGCACCGGCTGCTCGCCGCGGCGGTCGAGCACGACCCGGCCGAGATCGAGCCATGGCGACCGGGGGCACCCGCCCCGGCGGCCCTGCGGGGCGTGCTCGGTCGCTGGTGGGGGGAGGGTTTCGAGTACGTGTTCTCCTGGCGCGACGGTGCCCTGCGGGCGAGCGGGGCCGGTGACGCCGCCGGACGCCCGCCGGCGATCTTCACGCCCCTGCCGGACCAGCCGGACGTGTTCCGCACCGCCTCCGGTCGGGAGGCCGGTGAGCTGCTGCGGCTGACCCGGGACGAGGCCGGGGCGGTGGTCCGGATGCACTGGGCGACGTACCGGTTCACCCGCCACCAGGAGACCTTCGAGGGGTACGACTTCCGGGCCGGCAGTTGATCGCGGCCAGCGGAAATGGGCGCGATGCGGCCCGCGTTGAACGGATACGATGGGTGTAACGTCCGCACGCCAGGCCAGCAGGCCGGCGCCGAGATCGAGAGCAGGTGGCGCAGGGCCCTACGGGCCCGACCTATGACCGGCACCCCACCTCCCGGCCCGCCCCGGGTGCAGACCAGGATCACCGTGCCCGACTCGAAGATCATGGTCAATCTGCTCGGCGCAGGCGACGAGATCCTCCGACTCGTCGAACGCTCGGTCGCCAGTGACGTGCACGTTCGCGGCAATGAGATCACCATCACCGGTGAGCCCGCGGACAACGCCCTCGCCGAGCGCGTCTTCAGTGAGCTGCTCGAACTCATCGAGAAAGGCGAGACCCTGACCACTGACGCCGTCCGGCGTACCGTCGGCATGCTTGAGCAGGGCATCGCCGAGCGGCCCGCCGAGGTTCTGACGCTCAACATCCTCTCCCGTCGCGGGCGCACCATCCGCCCCAAGACGCTCGGTCAGAAGCGCTACGTCGACGCGATCGACTCGAACACCATCGTCTTCGGCATCGGCCCGGCCGGCACCGGCAAGACCTACCTGGCGATGGCGAAAGCCGTCCAGGCGTTGCAGGCCAAGCAGGTCAACCGGATCATCCTGACCCGGCCGGCGGTGGAGGCGGGTGAGCGACTGGGCTTCCTGCCCGGCACGCTCAACGAGAAGATCGACCCGTACCTGCGCCCGCTCTACGACGCGCTGCACGAGATGCTCGACCCGGAGACGATCCCCAAGCTGATGGCCGCCGGCACGATCGAGGTCGCGCCTCTGGCATACATGCGGGGCCGGACGCTGAGTGACGCGTTCATCATCCTGGACGAGGCGCAGAACACGACGCCCGAGCAGATGAAGATGTTCCTCACCCGACTCGGCTTCAACTCCAAGATCGTCGTGACCGGTGACGTCACCCAGGTGGACCTTCCCGGCGGGACGAGCAGCGGCCTGCGGGTCGTCCGGGAGATCCTGGGAAACGTCGACGACGTGCACTTCGCCCAGTTGTCCAGCACCGACGTGGTCCGCCACCGTCTGGTCGGGGAGATCGTCGACGCGTACGCCCGCTGGGACGCCGAGCGGGAGAACCAGCAGGCGCAGGGCGTCCACGCCGTGCCCGGGCGACCCGCCCAGGGCGGCCGGGCCGGCCGTCGCCGCTAAAGCAGAGGAAAGCAGTTGTCCATCGAGATCGCCAACGAGTCCGGTGTCGACGTCGACACTGACGCCGTGCTCGCCGTCGCCCGGCACGCCCTCGACGAGATGGGAGTCAACCCCCTCGCCGAGTTGTCCGTGCTGTTGGTCGACATCGACTACATGACCGAGCTGAACCACCGCTGGATGGGTGGCGAAGGCCCGACCGACGTGCTCGCCTTCCCCATGGACGAGGGCAGCGTCGACCACGGCCCGGGTGAGTCCGCGCCGGCCGGCGGCGAGCCCGCCCTGCTCGGCGACATCGTGCTGTGCCCGGAGGTCGCGGCCAAGCAGGCGGCGACCGCCGGGCACGCGCCGGCCGACGAGCTGCACCTGCTCACCGTGCACGGGGTGCTGCACCTGCTCGGCTACGACCACGCCGAGCCGGAGGAGGAGCGGGAGATGTTCGCGCTCCAGGCCCGACTGCTGGCCAGCTGGCGGTCGACCCGCACCCAGTGATGTCCACTCCTCCGTTACTTGCGGCCGGTGCCACCGCCGGCCTTCCGGACCTGCAGCTGATCGTCTTCGCGGCCGGCCTGGTGGTGCTGGCCGGTCTGATCGCGATGACCGAGGCGGCTCTCGCGGCGGTCTCGCCGGCCCGGGCCGCCGAGCTGGCCCGTGACGGTGTGCGCGGCGCCCGCACCCTCCAGGTCGTCGCCGGCGACGTCGTCCGGCACCTCAACCTGCTCCTGTTGTTGCGGCTGCTCGCCGAGCTGACCGCCACCACGCTGGTGGCGCTCGTCGCGGTGGACAGCTTCGGTGCCGGCTGGCGGGCCGCGCTGGTGACCGCCGGCGCGATGACCGTGGTCAGCTTCGTGGTGGTCGGCGTCGCGCCGCGCACCATCGGCCGGCAGCACGCGTACGCCGTGGGTCGTGCGGTGGCGCCGATGGTCCGCTGGCTGGGCCGGGCGCTCAACCCGCTCGCGTCGTTGCTGATCCTGATCGGCAACGCGGTCACCCCGGGGCGCGGCTTCCGTGAGGGGCCGTTCGCCACGCAGGTGGAGTTGCGGGAGCTGGTCGACCTGGCCGAGCAACGCGGCGTGGTCGAGCACGGCGAGCGCCAGATGATCCACTCGGTCTTCGCCCTCGGCGACACCATCGCCCGCGAGGTGATGGTCCCGCGTACGGAGATGGTGTGGATCGAGGAGGGCAAGACGCTCGCGCAGGCGCTGGCGCTCTTCCTGCGTTCCGGTTTCTCCCGCATCCCGGTGATCGGCGAGAGCGTCGACGACGTGCTGGGTGTGCTCTACCTCAAGGACCTGATCCGGCGTTCCCGGGGCGGTGACCCGGAGGCCGAGCAGTTGCCGGTGGCCGAGCTGATGCGCCCGGCGACCTTCGTGCCGGAGTCCAAGCCGGTCGACGACCTGCTGTCGGAGATGCAGGCGGCCCGCAACCACCTGGTCATCGTCGTCGACGAGTACGGCGGCACCGGCGGTCTGGTCACCATCGAGGACATCCTGGAGGAAATCGTCGGTGAGATCACCGACGAGTACGATGTCGAACGCCCGCCCGTCGAACGTCTGGCGGACTCCACGGTGCGGGTGACCGCCCGCCTGCCGGTGGAGAACCTGGGCGAGATGTTCGACACCGATCTGCCCACCGACGAGGTGGAGACGGTCGGTGGCCTGCTCGCCCAGTCGCTGGGGCGGGTGCCGATCCCCGGTGCGGAGGCGGAGGTCGCCGGCCTCCGGCTGGTCGCCGAGGGCACCACCGGCCGGCGCAACCGGATCGACACCGTCCTGGTCAGCCGGGTGGAGTTGGGCCACGAACAGGACACCGCGGGGCGTGGCGACCACGCCGGCCCCGGGGACGACACGGACAACTACCGAGATGACGAGAGGCAAGCTGCCGATGCCTGACACACCCGCCGCGCCCGCCGCCCGACCCGCCCCCACCGAGTCGGCGACGCTCAGCGCCGAGGACGGCAAGCTCGTCGTCCTGGCCCGGGGAGCCCGCGGACGGGTCGGCGCCGTGGAGGGCGCCGCGGTCCGGGATCAGGACGGTCGGACGTACGCGGCGGCCAGTGTCGCGCTGCCCTCGTTGACCCTCACCGCGTTGCAGTTGGCGGTCGCGTCCGCCGTGGCTGCCGGGGCGAGCCGGCTGGAGGCCGCGGCGGTGGTGACCGAGGCGTCGACGCTGGACGGCGCCGGTCATGCGGCCGTACGTGACCTCACGGTGGACGCGCCGATTCACGTGGCCGCTCCCGACGGCACGGTCCTCGGCACGGTGACCCAGTGAGCCCCGTGCAGGACCCGGAGGCGCGGCCGTACCGTGCCGGGTTCGGCTGCTTCGTCGGCCGGCCCAACGCGGGCAAGTCGACGCTGACCAACGCCATCGTCGGCACCAAGATCGCGATCACCTCGAACAAGCCGCAGACCACCCGGCACGTCATCCGGGCCGTGCTGCACCGACCCGAGTCGCAGCTGGTCCTGGTCGACACCCCAGGCCTGCACCGCCCCCGTACGCTGCTCGGCGAGCGCCTCAACGACCTGGTCCGGTCCACCTGGACGGAGGTCGACGTCATCGGCCTGTGCATTCCGGCGGACGAGCCGGTGGGGCGTGGTGACCGGTTCATCACCGGTGAGCTGGCCGAGTTGAAGGCGACAGTGCTGGCGGTGGTCACCAAGACCGACCTGGTCGACAAGCGCCGCCTGGCGGAGCAGCTGCTCGCGGTGAGCCAGATGGGGGAGTTCGCCGAGATCGTGCCGGTGAGCGCGGTGTCCGGGCACCAGGTGGACACCCTGGTCGAGGTGATGACCAAATACCTGCCGCCGTCGCCGCAGCTCTACCCGGACGACATGCTGACCGACGATCCCGAGCAGGTTCTCGTCGCGGAGCTGATCCGGGAGGCAGCCCTGGAGGGCGTCCGTGACGAGCTGCCGCACTCCATCGCCGTGGTGGTGGAGGAGATGATCCCCGAGGGTCAGGTCATGAAGATCTACGCCGACCTTTACGTGGAGCGGCCCAGCCAGAAGGCCATCGTTCTCGGTCACAAGGCGAGCCGGCTCAAGGAGGTCGGCACGAACGCCCGCCGGCAGATCGAGGAGCTGCTCGGCAGTCGGGTCTATCTCGACCTGCACGTCCGCGTCGCGAAGGACTGGCAGCGCGACCCCAAGCAGCTGCGCAAGCTGGGTTTCTGATCCACCACACCGGCCGGCTGGGGGCTGGTCCGGTCGGCGCGGCCGGAGCTGCCGCCGTACTCCATGATCGTCTTCGGTCAGGTGGGTGGAAAGGCTCACGTTTGGTCGGGGTGGTGACCGTTTCGCGCGGGCACCGCGCAGGGTAGGGGAGTTACGCCCCGCGTCCCCGACCCAGATGCAGGCTGATGCGCAACCGGTATCTCGATCTGCTCCGTTTCCTGGCCATCGTTCGAGTTGTCGTCTACCACGTCACGGGATGGGCGACCCTCACCCTCGTCTTCCCCGCCATGTCGGTGATGTTCGCGCTGGCCGGCTCGCTGATGGCCGCTTCGTTGACCCGTTCCGGGCCGGCGGCGGTCGGGCGGCGGCTGCGGCGGCTGCTGCCGTCGTTGTGGGTGCTCGCGGCGGTCTTCGTGCCGGCCATGCTGCTCAGCGGGATGCCGATGAGCCCTCGGGTGCTGCTGTGGCTGTTTCCGATCGCCGACCCGCCGGCCAACAACTGGGGCGCCCTGGCGCTGAGCATCATCTGGTACCTGCGCGACTACCTGTGGTTCGTGCTCGCCTCACCGGTCGCGTTCTGGCTGTTCCGGCGTGCCCCGCTGCTGACCCTGCTCGCCCCGTACCTCCTGCTGGTGGCGATCGAGGTGGGGATCTACCCGGCGCCTCCGGTGCTGCGCGAGTTCGGGCTCTACTTCGGAGCGTGGATGCTCGGCTTCGCCCATCACGCCGGGATGCTGCGCCGGCTCGCCGGTCGGGTGCTGTACCCGGTGGCGCTCGCGCTCGCGGTGACCGGCGGCGCCTGGATCGTCGGGCATCCCGGCCCGCGCGGGTACGACCTCAACGACAACCACCTCGGCAACGCGCTCTGGTCGGCCGCGTTCATCCTGATCGTGCTGGGCCGAGCCCCCGCCGGGGTGGCCTGGCTGGGCCGAAGCCGGCTGCCTGACCGGTCGGTGACCGTGGTCAACCGGCGGGCGCTCACCATCTATCTCTGGCACATGCCGTTCGTGGTGGCGCTCACTCCGCTGGTCGACGTGGTGGGTTGGTCCCATCAGGACCCGGTGGGTCTGGCCATCCGGGTGGTGCTGGTCTTCGCGCTGGTCGGGGTGGTCACCCTGGCCGTCGGTTGGGTCGAGGACGTCGCCGCCCGTCGCCGCCCGGAGCTGATCCCCGGCGGCCCGGTCCAGGCAACCGAGCTGGCCGAACAGCCCGACACTGAGGGCCGCGAACAGCCCTCCACCGAGCGCCGCGACCGTCCCGACGAGCAGCCGGCCATGGCCACCCGCGGGCGGGCGGTGGTGCCACCGCAGCGGGCTGCGGCGGCACGGAGCGATGTCAGCGCTGGGTGATCGTGACGTTGCCGCTGCCGGCCGAGCCGTCGAGCACGTCGGTCGCGGCCGGGTCGTGCGTGACGGTGATCCGCGCGTCGCCGGAACCGGTGCTGGAGCGCACCTGGTAGCTGCCCGCCGGCACCAGCATCGTGACGTCGCCGCTGGAGGCGTGCGCCCGGGCCGAGGCTGGCTTGTCCAGCTCGACTGTGACATTGCCGGAGCCGGCCTCGGCGTCCGCCGCGCCACCGAGGCGGCGCGCCGTGATGTCCCCCGAGCCGGCGCGGAGGCGGATCGTCCCACCGGCCTCGCTCACGTCGATGTTCCCGGACCCGGTCTCCACCCCGACCGTGCCGGAGGCGCCGTTGACCCGGACGTTACCGGAGCCCAGGCGCAGGTCCACCGCGCCGACCCGGCTCAGCTCGACATCGCCGGAGCCGGACTCGCCCTGAAGGGCGACGCCCTCCGGCACGGCCACCTCGTAGGACACGCTGCACCGGTCGCCGCAGTCGGTGTCCAGCACCAGCTCGCTGCCCTTGATCTCGTACCGGGCCTTGGGCTCGCCGCCCTGGTAGCGCACCACCCGCTTGATCCGCGCCTCCGCGGCGGTGGCGGTGCCCCGGACGATCACGTCGCCGGCACCCGGCAGCACCCGGATGGTGGTGATCTTCACGGCCTCGGTGTCGTCGTAGTCGAGCCGGCGCATGGCCAGGTTGTCGCACCCTGCGAGCACGATGAGGGCGGTTGCCAGCCCCAGGGCGATGGGGGTGGCGGCGCGACGACGGCGGGCGTCGGTGGTGGATTGCATTGCCATGGCCAGCACGCTACGGCCGGTGCGGAGCCACGCGCATCGGGGTTCATCCGCGCATCCACCCCGAACCGACCCTGATTTCACACCCCGAGGGAGAATGGCCCGATGGCCGGGTATCGCCGACAGCTCTACCGCGACGACGCGGTGGTGCTGCGTGTGCAGAAACTCGGCGAGTCCGACCGGATCATCACCCTGCTGACCCGTCGACATGGCCGGCTGCGCGCAGTGGCCCGGGGGATCCGCCGCACCACCAGCAAGTTCGGCGCCCGGCTGGAACCGTTCGGCCACGTCGACCTCCAGCTCGCCGGCGACCCGAAGGGCAACCACGGCAGCTCACTGCACAGCGTCAGCCAGGTCGAGGGCATCGACCTGTACGGCAAGCGGTTCCTGGGGGATTATCCGCGCTACACGGCGGCGAGCGCGATCGCCGAGACCGCCGAGCGACTGACCCCGGTGGAGCGGGAGCCGTCGCTGCGGCTGTTCCAGCTCACCGTGGGCGCGTTGAAGGCGCTGTCCCGGGGCGAGCACGCCACCACCCTGGTGCTCGACGCGTACCTGCTGCGGGGAATGGCCCTCGCGGGCTGGGCGCCGGCGCTGATCGCCTGCGCCGTGTGCGGCACCCCCGGCCGGCATCGGGCATTCTCCGTGCCCGCCGGCGGCACGGTCTGTCCCGATTGCCGACCACCCGGCGCGGCCCACCCCGCGCCGGCCACCGTCGACCTGATGTCCGCGCTGACCACCGGTGACTGGGTGCTCGCCGACGCCACCGAAGCCGGCGTACGCCGGGAGTGCAGTGGGCTGGTCGCGGCTCACCTCCAGTGGCACCTGGAGCGCGCGCTACGCTCGCTGCCGCTGGTCGACCGGGGTCCCTCGGCGACCAGCACGGCCTCGCCGCCGGATGGCACCGGGGCCGTGGTGCTCCGGCCACGTGGCGACGTCGAGGCCGGGGCGGACGGCGCGAACAGGGAGTGACCGAGTGATCCGATCGAAGAAGGCCGGCCGGCGCGAGCCGACGCCACCGACACCACACCCGTCCGGCGCCCGGCCGCCGGCGCTGCCCGGCGACGCGGTGCCGAAGCACGTGGCGGTGGTGATGGACGGCAACGGCCGCTGGGCCAAGGACCGCGGGCTGCCCCGCACGAAGGGGCACGAGGCGGGGGAGCACAGCCTCTTCGACACCATCGAGGGTGCGATCGAGATGGGCATCCCGTACCTGTCGGTGTACGCGTTCTCCACCGAGAACTGGCGGCGCTCGCCGGATGAGGTCCGGTTCCTGATGGGGTTCAACCGGGACGTGATCCGTCGCCGTCGCGACGAGTTGGTCGACCTCGGCGTCCGGGTGGTCTGGTCGGGCCGGGCCGGGCGGTTGTGGAAGAGCGTCATCTCCGAGTTGCAGACCGCCGAGGAGATGTCCCGCGACAACTCGACGCTGACCCTGCAGTTCTGCGTCAACTACGGCGGGCAGGCCGAGATCGGCGACGCCGCAGCCGCGATCGCACGGGACGTGGCGGCCGGCCGGCTGGATCCGGCGAAGGTCAGCGAGAAGACCGTCGCGAAGTACCTCTACCACCCGGAGGTCCCGGAGGTCGACCTGTTCCTGCGCCCCTCAGGCGAGGAGCGGATCTCCAACTTCCTGCTCTGGCAGGCCGCGTACGCCGAGCTCGTCTTCCTGGACACGCTCTGGCCCGACTTCGATCGCCGCCATCTCTGGTACGCGTGCGAGCTGTACGCGCAGCGGGACCGGCGCTTCGGCGGGGCGCTGCCCAACCCGGTCGCCCCGGTTCTCTGAACCGACGCTTACCCGCACGTCACTCGGGGTATCAGAGACGTCAGAAGCCACTGACGGAGGTGAACCCACATGATCCAGAAGCGCATTGCCCAGTGGGCGGTGATGGCGGTCGCGGTGCCACTGGCGGCTGCCGGTGCTCGCCGGCTCAGCCATACCCTGGAGGCCCGGCGTGGTCCCTCCGGGGCTACCCGGTTGCTGACCAGGGGCGCTGACCTGATGCGCCCGCAGAAGGCCAAGCGCCGCCGCTTCTTCTAACCCCAGACCCACCGGCGCCGCCCACACCCCGTGTGGGCGGCGCCTCCCTGTGCCCCAACCCGCCCCCAACCCGGTCGATCATGGAGTTGTGGTGGGCGGTTCCACCGCTTTCGCCACTTCTGTGCGGCACCACAACTGCATGATCGACGCGGCCGGGGCGGAGGGGTTCCGGCTGGGGGACTGAGCTGTCGTTTCGGGGTCTCGCGAAAGGGCGGCGGGTAGGGTCCGGACGTGGCGGGACTACTGCGGTTGGGGTGGGTGTGCGGGATCTTCGGTTCAAGATGATCATGGCGTTGAACGCGGCCGATCTGGGTGACCCGATCTGCGAACAGGTGGCCGACATCTGCGCCGAGATCGCCGAGCAGCACTGCGCCGAGTTCGGCCACACCCCGCAGCTGCGCACCGGTGAGATCGCCGAGCTGGCCACCGGCGAACCGGCCCTGACGTGGGCGCCGTCGACCTCCGACACCGGGCAGCGTGCCTGGTGACCGCGCCCGCGCCCGCCGTCGACATCCGTCGTGGCGAGGACCGCTTCTCCACCCGGATCTCCTGGCTCGACTCCCACCACTCGTTCTCGTTCTCCCGGCACTACGACCCGGCCAACACCCATCACGGTCTGCTGCTGGTCAACAACGACGACGTGGTGCGACCGGGTGCCGGCTTCGAGACCCACCCGCACCAGGACATGGAGATCGTCACCTGGGTGCTGCGTGGCTCCCTGGTGCACCAGGACTCCACCGGGCACTCCGGGGTGATCTACCCGGGGCTGGCGCAGCGGATGAGCGCCGGCACCGGCATCCTGCACTCGGAGAAGAACGACGCCTGGCGGCTCAACAACCAGGAGCCGCACAGCGACCCGGTCCACTTCGTGCAGATGTGGGTGCTCCCCGACGAGGAGGGCGGCGACCCCGGCTACGAGCAGTTGGAGATCGAGGACGAGCTGCTCCGCGGCGGCCTGGTGCCGATCGCCTCCGGGATGGAACGCTACGACGGGGCGTCCGCCATCCGGATCCGCAACCGGTACGCGACCCTGCACGCCGCCCGACTCGCCCCCGGCGACGAGGTCACCATCCCCGACGCGCCATTCGTGCACCTGTACGTGCCCAACGGCACGGTGACCCTGGAGGGCAGCGGCCCACTCGGCACCGGCGACGCGGCCCGGCTCACCATGACCGGCGGCCGGCGGGTCACCGCCGACGAACCAGCCGAGATCCTCGTCTGGGAGATGCACGCCACGGTCACCTGACCCCACGTGGGCGGGGCCAGGTGACCGTCGCTCAGGTCAGGCGGGGGACTCGGCGCGGTCGCCGGCCCAGGTGGTGTGGAACGAGCCGTCCCGGTCCACCCGCTGGTAGGTGTGCGCCCCGAAGTTGTCCCGCAGACCCTGGATCAGCGCGGCGGGCAGCCGCTCGGCGCGCAGCGCGTCGAAGTACGCCAGCGACGACGAGAACGCGGGCGTCGGCACACCGGCCCGGGTCGCGTCACCCACCACCCGGCGCCAGCTCGGCACACCGGCGGCGACCGCCTCGGCGAAGTACGGTGCCACCAGCAGCGTCGACAGGTCGGGCTGCTGGTCGTACGCCTCGCGGATCCGGTTGAGGAAGCGGGCCCGGATGATGCAGCCGCCCCGCCAGATCGTCGCGGTGCCGCCGAGGTCGATGTCCCAGTTGTATTCCTGGCTGCCGGCCCGGATGTGGTCGAAGCCCTGCGCGTACGCAACGATCTTGGAAGCGAGCAGCGCCCGGCGGACGTCCTCGATGAACGCGTCCCGGTCGGCGACCTGCCACTTCTCACCCGCGTCCGGGAACGCCCGACGGGCCGCCTCCCGCTGGTCGACGTGCCCGGAGAGCGACCGGGCGAAGGTCGCCTCGGCGATCCCGGTGATCGGGATGCCCAGGTCCAGGGCGCTCTGCACCGTCCACCGGCCGGTGCCCTTCTGCTCGGCACGGTCCTGCACGATGTCCACGAACGCCCGGCCGGTCGCCGCATCGGTGTGCGCGAGCACATCGGCGGTGATCTCGATGAGGAACGACTCCAGCTCGCCGTTGTTCCAGTCGCGGAAGATCTCCGCGATCTCCGCCGGCTCCGCGCCCAGACCGGCCCGCAGCAGGTCGTACGCCTCGGCGATGAGCTGCATGTCGGCGTACTCGATGCCGTTGTGCACCATCTTGACGAAGTGCCCGGCGCCGTCCGGCCCGACGTGCATGCAGCACGGCACACCGTCCACCTGCGCGGCGATCTTCTCGAACATCGGCCCGAGCTTGGCGTACGACTCGGCGGAACCGCCCGGCATGATGCTCGGCCCACGCAGCGCGCCCTCCTCGCCACCGGAGACGCCGGTGCCGCTGAAGTGCAGGCCCTGCGCGCGCAGCGCCTCCTCCCGACGGCGGGTGTCGGCGAAGTGGGCGTTGCCGCAGTCGACGATGATGTCGCCCTCTTCCAGCAGCGGCACCAACTCGTCGATCACCGCGTCGGTGGGCGCGCCAGCCTTGACCATGACGATGACCGCGCGGGGGCGCTCCAACGACGCCACGAAATCGGCCATCGACTCGCCGGGCACGAACGTGCCCTCGTCACCGTGCTCGGCAACCAGGCTGCGGGTGCGTTCCGGCGACCGGTTGTGCACTGCCACCGTGAAGCCGTTGCGGGCCAGGTTGCGGGCCACATTCCGACCCATCACCGCCAGCCCGGTCACACCAATCTGCGCCCTCGCCTGCTCAACCATCCGTGCCGCCACCTCTCGCCGTCGTGTCAATGTGTTGCGACGGTATCGCGACGCGGGGGCCATGGGGGAGCGCTGCCCAACAGCCGGTCACCGACCGATGGCGCTCAGCCCTGGGCCAGCCGGTTCTCCACGTGCGCCACCTTCGCGGTGAGCGCGTCGGTCACCCCCGGCCGGATGTCGGCCTTGAGCACCACGCTCACCCGGGGTGCCTGCGCGGCCACCACGTCGACCGCCTGTTTGACGACCGCCATCACCTCGTCCCACTCACCCTCGACGGTGGTGAACATGGCGTCGGTGCGGTTGGGAAGGCCCGAGTCGCGGACCACCCGTACCGCCTCGGCGACCAGGTCACCAACGGACTCACCGACACCGAGCGGGGTTATCGAGAACGCGATCAGCATGCCGCCGATGGTGCCAGGAAAATCGGCTGCACCGCCCCACCTGGTGCCGATAGAGTGCGGGCATGCGCAACTGACGCCCCACTTCCGAGCCGGCCCGCCGCCCCGCGTCGCGGTCCGTGCGCTCCCGGGCGTCCCGCATCTCCCACCCGCCCTTCGGCGGCGCTGGCTGTGCCCCGACCCCCGGTGAGCAGTCCCTTCCCCGTTGGACCGTCGCACGACGACGGTCGTCAGCCGATCCGACCGACCGCCGGCGCGCGGGACCGGCCGTGCCGGTCGGCTTTGAAGGAGGCCCGGATGCCTGCCAGGCGCAACCGGAAGAAATCCCGTTCAGCCGCACCTACGTCCGCCGGCACAGACACGGCGGCCGGCCATGACGCGCTCCTACCGACCCGCCCCGACTTCGATCTCGCGGTCCAACCGGCTCTCCTGGTCGATCCCGCGCTTCCGGCGGGGTTGGGTGAGCCGGCAGTGCTGGTCGAGCCGGCGCTGCCGGCGGTGCTGAGTCAGCCGGCTCCGCCGGCGGTGCTGAGTCAGCCGGCTCCGCCAGCGGTGGTGCCGGGTGAGCTGGTGCCGCCGTTCGACGTGCCGGCAGCAGTCGACGCGCCGGTGGTGGCAGACCTGCCGAAGGTCGCCGGGCGACCGAAGGCGCCGACCGCCGGACCGCCGCAGGGTGGCGGGACACGCTCGGCCGGCGGGCGTGGTCAACAAGCCGGCCAGAGCCGCCGCTACGCCTTCCGCCGCAGCTGACCGACCCCGCACCCACCCGGCGCGCTGTCCCCGACGCCGTGGGCGGTGAGGCAGACAGCAACTTCAGGGATGGTGCTGCCTCACCGCCCAACGAAGCAGCACCATCCCTGATGTTGTGCGGATCATGCCCGCGCGGCGACGCGAACGGACGCCGGGCGGCGCCCTGCGTGGAGAGAAGGGGTCAGGTCAGCCGATCAGGGGGCGGAAGCTGCCGAGGAGGATGCTCGTGGTCAGTGCGCCGGCGGCCAGGGTGGCTGCCCCGGCGACGAGCAGCCCGTCGGCCCGGGTGAAGCGCTGCCGGCGGGCCACGGTCCGGGGCGTGCCGGCGTCGAAGCCACGCGCGTCCATCGCCACGGCCAGCCGGGTGCCCCGGCGGATCGCCCCGACCAGCAGCGCGAACGCGGTGGAGGCGAACAGTCGTAGCTTCGCCACCGGGTTGCGTCCCGCGTCGACGCCCCGCGCCCGCCGGGCCATGCTGATCATCTGCCACTCCTGACCGAGCAGCGGCACCAGCCGGAACGCGGCGAGCGCCCCGATGGCGAACCGGGCCGGCGCCTTCGCGTTCTGGATCAGCGCGTCGGCCAGGTCGGTGGGGTCGGTGGTCGCGAAGACGATCACGCCCGGCAGTGCCACCGCGAAGACCCGCAGCACCAGGCCGAGCGCGGTGAGCAGCACGCCGGTGCTCACGAACACCGGCCCGGCGTCCAGCAGGACCCGACCGGACCTGTCGGCGGCGAAGAGCACCAGGGTGACCAGGATGCCGGTGGCGCTGAGGAGCAGCGGCCAGGCCCGCCGGGCCAGCACCCGGTAGCGGATGCCGAACAGCGGGAGTACGGCGAGTTCGAGCGCGATGGCGATCGCCGGGGCCACCGGGTCCAGGGTGGCCAGCAGGGTGAACGAGAAGACCAACGCCGCGGCGACCTTCGCCACCGGGTTGCGGCGGGCCAACGGCGCACCGGGCGCGGCGACCGGTTCGATGTTGATCATCGGGCACGGTCGCCGGTCACGGCCCGGTGCAGGGTGACGGTGCGGTCGGCGAGAGCGGCGACGAAGTCCGCGTCGTGGGTGACCGCGACCACGCCGTGCCCGGCGTCGCGCAGCTCGGCGAAGAGGTCGACCAGCTCCCGCCAGGTCCGCCGGTCCTGGCCGAAGGTCGGTTCGTCGCAGATCAACAGACGGGGCGCGGTGGCCAGGGCCGTCGCCACGCTCAGCCGCCGCGCCTCGCCCCCGGAGAGGGTGTACGGGTTGGCGGCGGCGAGCCGATCCAGTCGTAGTCGCTCCAGCAGCCCGGCTACGGTCTCCCGCACGGCTGCCTCGGGTTGACCGGTGCGGCGCGGGCCCAGCGCCAGCTCGTCGAAGACGGTGCTCGTGACGAACTGGTGCTCCGGGTCCTGGAAGACCGACCCGATCCGGCGGGTCAGCGCGGGTGCCCGCCAGCGGTGCGGGGGAGTGCGATGGTCCGCGCCGGCCAACTCGGCGGACGCGGTGACCCGGCCGGTGCCTGGCCGGAGCAGCCCGCCGAGCAGCAACGCCAGGGTGGACTTGCCGGCGCCGTTGGGTCCGCGTACGGCGAGTGCCTCTCCGGCGCGTACCGCCAGATCGGTGGAGGCCAGCCGGGGTGGCAGGCCGAGCCGGTCGGCGGTGAGCAACAGCTCGCCCGGAGCGGCGGTGGCCCGCCGGGGCGCGATGGGGTGACCCGGCACCCAGACTCCCTCGGCGGCCAGGGCGGCGCCGTGGGCGGCGAAGACCGCCTCGGGCGTGCCGTCCGCACGGACCCCGCCGCCCGGGTCCAGGACGACCACCCGGTCGACCAGTGGCAGCGCCTCGGCGACCCGGTGCTCGACCAGGATCAGCGTGGTGTCGGCGTCCAGCGCCCCGGCAACCGCCTGCCGGATCAGCTCGGCCCCGGCCGGGTCGAGGTTGGCGGTCGGCTCGTCGAGCAGCAGCAGGCCGGGGCGCAGGGCCAGCGCGCCGGCCAGGGCCAGGCGTTGCTGCTCGCCGCCGGACAGTGCGGCCGTGTTGCGGTCCCGGGAGTACGGGAAGCCGACCCGGTGCAGCGCCTCGTCCACCCGGGGCCAGATCTCGTCGGCGGGCACTCCCCGGTTCTCCAGCCCGAACGCGACGTCGTCGCCGCAGCGGGCCATCACCAGCTGGGTTTCCGGGTCCTGGAAGACGATGCCGACCCGTTCCCGGCCCTTGCGGGGGTCGAGCCCGTCGATCTCGACGGTGCCCTCCTGCTCGCCGGAGTCCTCGGGTAGCAGCCCGGCGAGCGCGTTGAGCAGGGTGCTCTTGCCGGCCCCCGAGGGCCCGAGCAGCAGCACCCGCTCCCCGACCTCAACCCGCAGGTCGACCCCGCGCAGAGCCCACGCGCGCCGCCCGGCGTGCCGCCAACCGAACCCCCGCAGCAGTACCCCGCCCACCAAACACCCCCTCCCAAGCCCCGGCTCCACCCTGCACGGTCGATCATGAGGTTGACGGTGGTTCTGAAGATCCATCCGCCCGTCAACCTCATGATCGACGCGAGTGGGTGGGGTCAGATCAGGGCGCGGTCCCGGCCTACCGGGAAACGGTCCAGGACACCGGTGTTGGCCAGGGCCTTGGTCAGCAGCCAGCCGCCCGCTCCGGCGATCACCGTGGCGCTGACGATGGTGATCAGCGCGTACGGGATGCGGTAGTCGGCCAGCGCGTAGTCGACGTTCCAGATGAAGAAGTCGAACAGCGCGGCGCTGAGACCGGTCAGCGCGCCGGCCACCACCGCGGTGGGCAGGCGGAACGACCGGTACCGGAAGGCGGCGAACGCCAGCTCCGCGCCGATGCCCTGCACGATGCCCTGCGGGATCACCGTGCCGGCCCACTGGCTGCCCAGCAGCGCGGAGAGGACCGCGGCCACCGTCTCGCAGTAGAGCGCAGCACCGGGCTTGCGGATGACCAGACCGCCGATCACGGCCGGCATCAGCCAGACGCCGTACAGCAGCGCCTGCGCCGGCGGGAAGAAGGCGAACGCACCCTCGGTGGCGCTCCAGACCAGTCCCCAGGCCCAGAAGATGACGCCGAAGGCGACCGCGATCACCGAGGCGACCACGATGTCGATGGTCCGCCAACGGTGTGTGTCGGTGGTGGATTTCATGTGTTGCTCCCAGTTCGTGAGTGCGAACCAGGAGAAGACGCACGCCGCGTCCGGTGGCACCGGACTGCGGCGCGGCTGGAGGTCGACCGAACTCCCTGCGCTGGCATTACCCAGATCAGGTTCGAGGGTCTGCGGGCATGCCCGCACTCTCAGCGCTGTGCGCTCCCCTGTCGGATATGAAGTTGTCTCGCTGACGCTAACACCGACGTGGGTCGCTGGCCCAGGAGGGCATCCGCCTGACCTGCGGCGGGCAGCCGGCCCGTCGTCGGCTGGGTACGCTTCCGATCATGCGGGTTGACGCGCGAGGCTTCACGTTCGAGGTAACCGCCGGTGGTCCGCCGGAGGGCGTACCCGTCCTGCTGTTGCACGGGTTCCCACAGCACAGCGGCGAGTGGGACGAGGTCGTCCCGGCGCTGCACGCGGCCGGGCTGCGCACGTACGCGCTGGACCAGCGCGGCTACTCGCCGGGTGCCCGGCCCGCGGCGGTGGCGGACTACCGGATCCCCGAGCTGGTCGCCGATGTGGTGGCGGTGCTCGACGCCCTCGGGTTGGACGCCGTCCACCTGGTCGGCCACGACTGGGGCGCGATCGTGGCCTGGGCGGTCGCCGCTGGGCACCCCGCGCGGGTCCGCACACTGACGGCGGTGTCCGTGCCACATCCGGCGGCCATGGCGCACGCCCTGGCCAACGACAGCCAGCAGAAGGCCCGCTCGTCGTACATTGCGCTGTTCCGTAAGCCGGACAAGGCGGAGAAGGTGCTGCTGGCGTGGCACGCCACCGCGCTGCGAAAATTGCTCGGCGGAGTGGGCGACGGGCCGCGGGTGGACCGCTACGCCGACCCGATGCGCGAGCCGGGAGCCCTCACCGCCGCACTGAACTGGTACCGGGCGATGTCCCGCTCCGACCTGGCGGCGGTCGGCCCGGTCGCGGTGCCCACCACGTACGTCTGGAGTGACCGGGACGTCGCGATCGGCCGGACCGCCGCCGAGGCGTGTGCGGCGAACGTCACCGGGGACTACCGCTTCGTGCAACTGGCCGGTGTGAGCCACTGGATCCCGGACGCGGCCCCGGGCCCGCTCGCCGAGGCGGTCCTGGCCCGAGTCAGCGCAACGGCCTGAGTCGTGCGGGTCAGCGGGGGAGGGCCATCATGACGACGGACGGCAGCGGGCCGGGCAGCCGCCGCTCGATCGCCGCGCAACTACGCCTGCTGGGCGTACGCCCCGGCGCGACGCTGCTGGTGCACGCCGGCCTCCGTCCGCTGGGATTCATCAGCGGTGGTCCGCACGCGGTGGTGCTGGCCCTGCGTGACGCGCTCGGTCCGGACGGCACGATCGTCGTGCCCACCCACACACCGGAGAACAGCGATCCCGCCCAGTGGCGCAACCCGCCGGTGCCGGCGGACTGGTGGCCGCTGATCCGCTCGGAGATGCCCGGCTTCGACCCGGCGGTCACCCCGAGCCGGTTCATGGGGGCGCTCGCCGAGACGGTCCGCGGCTGGCCCGGCGCTCTGCGCAGCTCGCATCCCCAGGTGTCGTTCGCCGCGCTCGGGCCGGCCGCCGAGCAGGTGGTGACCGGGCACGCCCTGGCCGACATGCTCGGCGAGCAGTCCCCGCTGGGCCGGCTCTACGACCTGGACGCCGACGTGTTGCTGCTCGGTGTCGGCCACTCCGCGAGCACCTCGCTGCACCTGGCCGAATACCGCAGCCCCGGCTCGCCCCGGGAGCGGGTCGGCGCTGCGGTGCGCACCGCCGACGGCGGCCGGGAATGGGTGTGGTGGCAGGACGTACGGCTCGACGCGGGTGACTTCGACGCGTTGGGCGCGGCCCTGGAGGCCACCGGAGAGGTTCGCACCGGCCCGGTGGGTGCCGGGACCGGCAGGTTGATGCGCCAGCGGGCGGCGGTCGACTTCGCGGTGCACTGGTTGGCCCGCAATCGGACGACGGAGGACGCATGACGGTGAGTGCCGAGGACTACCTGGCCGTGGTGACCGAGACGATCGGCCGGGTGGCCGAAAGCCAGCGGGAGGCGGTGGGGCGGGCCGCGGATCTGATCGCCGACGCCGTACGCGCCGACGGCGTGGTGCACGCGTTCGGCACCGGGCACTCGGAGGCCCTCGCCATGGAGATCGCCGGCCGGGCGGGCGGTCTGGTGCCGACCAACCGGATCGCCCTCCGCGACCTGGTGCTGCTCGGCGGCGAACCGGCCGATCGGCTGGGCCCGATGCTGGAACGGGACCCGTCGGTCGCACACCGCCTCTACGAGCTGGCGCCGGTGCGGCCCACCGACGTCTTCGTGCTTGCCTCGAACTCCGGGGTCAACGGCGCGATGGTGGAGTTCGCCACGCTGGTCAAGGAACGTGGCCACGGGCTGGTCGCGATCACCTCGGCGCAGCACTCCGGTCGGATGACCTCCCGGCACCCGTCCGGGCGCAAGCTGGGCGACATCGCCGACGTGGTGCTCGACAACGGCGCCCCGTACGGCGACGCGACGCTGCCGCTTCCCGGTGGCGGTGCGGTCGGCGCGGTCTCCTCGATCACCGCTGCGCTGCTCGCCCAGCAGATCACCGTGGAGGTGGTGGCGCGGTTGCTGGCAGCGGGGGAGCGGCCACCGGTCTACCTGTCGGCGAACATCCCGGACGGCGACGCGCACAACACGGCGTTGGAGGCCCGGTACGCAGGCCGCATCCGTCGCGGGTCCTGACGCCGCCGGACGGTGCTCACGGTCGCCCGGCATCGGCTGGTGCTGGTGACCGACCTGCGTCCCCGAGGTGAACGGAAGATGTCGTGAACCTGTTTCGCGCTCGGGCGGGTGGGGCATTGGCGTTGCTGCCGGCGGCCGGGACCGCCGGCAGTAGCGTCTCACCGGAGGTAGCGCGTGTCCAAGGAGACCGACAAGCAGCGTTGGCAGCGCAATTTCGCCGACCTGCTCCAGGAGTTGCGGGTCGCACAGACCGGCGTGCAGATCCTCTTCGCCTTCCTGCTCACCCTGCCGTTCAGCAACGGGTTCACCGAGACCACGGAGTTCCAGCGGGACGTCTACATCGTGGCGTTGCTCGCGGCGGCCGCCGCCACCGCGCTGATCATCTCGCCGGTGGCGTTCCACCGGGCGCTGTTCCGGCAGGGACGCAAGCCGGAGCTGGTGCGCTTCGCGCACCGGATGGCCACCGGCGGTCTCGCCTTCATGCTGATCGCGATGGTCAGCGCGGTGCTGCTGATCACCGACTTCGTGCTGGACCGGCCGATCGCCTTCCTGCTCAGCGCCCTGACCGGAATCTGGTTCCTCGCGTTCTGGGTGATCCTGCCGTTCGCGCGACGCAACTGGGGTGAGGACGACATCGACGACGATGACGACGACCCGGACACGATCGCCGGTCGCTGATCGCTGATCGCGCAGATCTTCACGCAGCGCTACCCCTGGGTAACAACCGGGGGTAGCGTGGCGGGTAGTCGCGCACGTCGACGCAGCCGCACCGAGCTTCGAGGGGGCAGCCGTGACCACGACGCAGGACGGCCGACCGGCACCGGACGGCCCCGACTCCGAAGCCGCGCCCAGCACCGCCGGTGCCGCGGCCCCGTTGCCCAGAGAGGCCGGGCAGGTCTCCGAGAAGGAGGCCCGGCAGGTCGCCGAGGCCGCCCGTGAGTCCACCTGGGACCGACCCAGCTTCGGCAAGGAGTTGTTCCTCGGTCGGTTCCGGCTGGACCTGATCGACCCGTGGCCCCGGTCCGACCCGGACGACGTGGCGCGCGCCGAGGAGTTCCTCGGTCGGCTCCGCGCCTTCCTGGCCACCGAGGTGGATGGCGCCGCCATCGAACGCGACGCGTCCATTCCGGACTCGGTGTTCCACGGTCTGGCCGACCTCGGCGCGTTCGGCATGAAGATCGACCGGAAGTACGGCGGGCTCGGGCTGAGCAACCTGCACTACTGCCGGGCGCTGATGCTGGCCGGGTCGGTCAGCCCGGCCATCGGCGCGCTGCTCTCGGCGCACCAGTCGATCGGGGTGCCACAGCCGCTCAAGATGTTCGGCACCGCCGAGCAGAAGCAGCTCTTCCTGCCCCGCCTCGCCGCGGGTGAGGTGTCCGCGTTCCTGCTCACCGAGCCCGATGTCGGCTCCGACCCCGCCCGCCTGGGCACCATCGCCGAGCCGACCGAGGACGGCACCGGCTACCGGCTCAACGGGGTGAAGCTCTGGGCCACCAACGGCATCGTGGCCACCCTGCTGGTGGTGATGGCCCGGGTGCCCGCCACCGAGGGGCGTCGGGGCGGGATCACCGCGTTCGTGGTGGAGGGCGACAGCGAGGGCATCACCGTCGAGCGGCGCAACGAGTTCATCGGACTGCGCGGCCTGGAAAACAGCCTCACCCGGTTCCACGACGTGTTCGTACCCGCCGAGAACGTCATCGGCGGCGAGGGCAAGGGTCTGAAGATCGCCCTGACCACGCTGAACACCGGCCGGCTCTCGCTGCCGGCGATGTGCGTGGGCGCCGGCAAGTGGGCGCTGAACGTGGCCCGGGGCTGGGCGGCCGACCGGGTCCAGTGGGGCCGGCCGGTGGGCGAGCACGAGGCGGTCGCGCAGAAGCTGTCCTTCATCGCCGCCACCACGTACGGCATGGAGACCATGCTCGACCTCTGCTGCCTGCTCGCCGACGACGACCGCAACGACATCCGGATCGAGGCGGCACTGGTCAAGCTGTACGCCAGCGAGATGGCCTGGAAGATCGCCGACGAGCTGATCCAGATCCGGGGCGGGCGCGGCTACGAAACGGCCGACTCGCTGGCCGCCCGTGGCGAACGCCCGGCCGCCGTCGAACAGATGCTGCGCGACCTGCGGATCAACCGGATCTTCGAGGGCTCCACCGAGATCATGCATCTGCTGATCGCCCGGGAGGCGGTCGACGCCCACCTGTCGGTGGCCGGCGACATCATCGACCCGGACGCTGGGCTGGGCCGCAAGGCACGGGCCGGCGCACGAGCCGGTGCCTTCTACGCGAAGTGGCTGCCCACCCTCGCCGTGGGTCGGGGGCAGAGGCCCTCGGCGTACGCCGAGTTCGGGCCGCTCGCCGCGCACCTGCGCCAGGTCGAGCGCTCGTCGCGCAAGCTGGCCCGCTCGACGTTCTACGCGATGTCCCGCTGGCAGGGAAAGATGGAGCGTAAGCAGGCGTTCCTGGGCCGTGTGGTGGACATCGGCGCCGAGTTGTTCGCGATGTCCGCGGTCTGTGTCCGGGCCGTCGCCGAACGGGACAGCCGACCGGAAAACGTGGAGCTGGCCGACCTGTTCTGCCGGCAGGCGCGGGTGCGGGTGGACGCCCTGTTCGCCGCACTGTGGGACAACACCGACTCGGTCGACACCGCGGCGGCGAAGCGGATCCTCGCCGGCCGCTACGCGGGTCTGGAGGAGGGTGTGCTCACCCCGTCCGACGAACTGCCGTGGGTGGCCGGCTGGTCACCCGGCCCGTCTACCGTCGAGGACGTCCGCCGCCGCATCCCACCGAAGCCGTAAGCCGGGCTGGTCGGTGGTCACGCTGGTCGGCGGCCGGGTTGGTCGGCGGCCGCGTCGATGGCGCCGGTCAGCGGGCGACCGCCCAGGCCAGCACCCCGGCCAGGATCAGGCCGTTGAGCCCGGCCAGCGCCAGGTACGCCGCGGGTGGGATCTTCCTGCCCCGTCGCACGAAGGAGACCAGGACGGCGGCGTAGCCGAGCAGCAGGACGGCGATGACGAGGAGGAAGTAGAACACCCGAAGACCTTAGCGGCTCCTGCCGCGTAGGCCGAGTTGGCGCAGCTCCAACGCGGCCAGGGCGTCGACGGTGGCGTCGTCGCCACGTCGCCACGCCTCGGCGACGTCCGGCGCGATCCGGGTCAGCTTGCCCAGCGGCTGGGTGGCCAGCGCGCGCAGGGCGAGCAGGTCCCGGCCGGCCGGTCCGACGGCCAGCTTCGCCGCTGACCCGGCCCGGCGCATCCAGCGCACCCGCAGCGGCAGCCAGCCGAACAGCACGATGCCGAGCGGGAAGATCAGGACCGCGATGGCGAGGGCGAGGGCGAGCTGGTCGACCAGGTGCTGCTGGTCGCGGCCGGCGTCGGCGAGCCCCCGGGCCGCGTCGGCGGCCCGCTGGAAGGGTGCGGTCAGCTCGTCACCGACCAGCGGGACCCGGCGAACCTTGCCGCCCGCGTCGGCGAGGTTGTCGGCGAGGCCGCTGCCCGCGCCCTCCAGCTTCTGCCCCGGTACGGCGAGCTTCTGCACCAGGTCGTGCAGCCACAGCGCGCCGCGGATCGCCACGTACACCCAGGCGACGACGAGCAGGTCGGTGAGCAACTGACGGGCGGCGGTCGGAAACCGATCGGCATAGATTTTCACGCCGGACAGCGTGTCACGAACGGCCCGGCGCGGCACCCGTCAGATCAGCCGGCGGGACGGCCCGGGCGGCCCGGGCAGGTAGCAACATCGGCGATATTGCTGCCTCGCTGTCGAATGAGGCAGCAACATCGGGGATATTGCTGCCTCAAGGCGCGGCGACCAGTCCGCGATGTTGAATCAGCGGACGCAGGTTGGGCAGGTGCCGAAGATCTCCAGGGTGTGGCTGACGTCGGCGTAACCGTGCTGGGCGGCGACCCGGTCGGCCCAGCTCTCCACCGCCGGGCCGGCCACCTCGACGGTGCGCCCGCAGGCCCGGCAGACCAGGTGGTGGTGGTGCCCCTCGCTGCACCGGCGGTAGAGGTGCTCGCCGCCGGGTGGGCGCATCACGTCGATCTCGCCGGCGTCGGCGAGCCCCTGCAGGGTGCGGTAGACGGTGGTGAGGCCGACCCGCTCGCCGCGCTGCCGCAGCATGGCGTGCAGGTCCTGGGCGCTGTGGAAGCCCTCCATCTCGCCCAGCAGCGCGCTCACCGCCGAGCGCTGCCGGGTGTTGCGCACCGCGGCGGTGCTCTCGCTCATGATCCCTCCCCGGCGTGGCTGACCGCGTCTGCCACGATGTGCGCGACGTGCTCGTCGACCAGGCTGTAGGCGATCTCCCGACCGCGGCGGGAGCCTCGCACCACTCCCGCGCCGCGCAGAACCCGCAGGTGCTGGGAGACCAACGGTTGTGCGGCACCGAGCTTCTCCACCAGCTCGTGCACGCACCGCTCGCCGCCGGCCAGCTCGCTGACGATGGCCAGCCGGATCGGCGCGGACAGAGCGCGGAGCAACTCGCTGGCCCCGTCGAACCCGTCGTAGCCCGTCGCGCTGGTCATTCCGCAACGGTACCCATTACCACCGACGCTTCGCTGATCAGGATCAGCTCAGCACGACCTCGTGCGGCTCCGGCGTCGGAGCGTCGGTCGGTGTCGCCCGGCGGCGCAACGTCCGCCAGACGCCGCCGGCCACGGCCACGACCAGGAACGAGGCGATCGCCACCAGCACCACCGAGGCGCCCGGCGCGGTGTCCGCCGTAGCAGCCACCCAGACACCGGAACCGGCGGCGAAGAACCCGAGCGCCATCGCGGCGACCATCGTGCTGCGGAAGCCCCGGGTCACCTGCTGGGCGGTGGCGACCGGCACCACCATCAGCGCGCTGATCAGGAGCACCCCGACAGCCCGCATCGCGATGGTCACGGTGACCGCGGTGGCGACCGCGATCAGCAGGTTCAGCGTGCGCACCGGCAGGCCGGAGACCCGGGCGTACTCCTCGTCGTGGCTGACCGCGAAGAGCGCCGGGCGCAACGCGATCATGGTGACCAGGATCGCCGCGCCGAGCACCGCGATGGTGACCAGGTCGTCGGGCGAGATGGTGGTCAGCGACCCGAACAGGTAGGCGTTGAGGTTCGCGCTGGTCGCGTCCGAGAGGCCGACCAGCAGTACGCCGCCCGCGATGCCGCCGTAGAAGAGCAGGGCCAGAGCCAGGTCACCGGACGTACGCCCTCGGGCGCGGACCACCTCGATGGCGATCGCGCCGATGGTGGCGGCGATCACCGCGACCAGCACCGGTGAGCGGTTGAGCAGCAGGCCTGCCCCGACGCCGGTCAGCGCCACGTGCCCGACACCGTCGCCGATCAACGCCAGCCGGCGCTGCACCAGGTAGATGCCGAGCGCCGGCGCGGCGAGGCCGATCACCAGCGCGCCGATCAGGGCACGCTGCATGTAGGGGTACTGGAAGAGTTCCATGCGTCAGTTGCTCCACAGCCCGGCGGGCTCGTCGTAACAGTGCGGGTGCACGTGGTCGTGGTCGGGCTCCGCGTGATGGCCCGCCGGGTCCGGCACCGCGCCGTCGTGCGCGATGCGACCCTCGTGGACGACCACCGCCCGGCTGATCACCGGTCGCAGCGGGCCCAGCTCGTGGGCGACCAGCAGCACCGTCCCACCGTTGTCGACGAAGTTGCGCAGCGCGCCGGCGAACGCCTCCTGGCTGGCCGCGTCCACCCCGGCGGTGGGCTCGTCGAGGACCAGCAGCTCCGGTTCACCGGCCAGGGCGCGGGCGATCAGGGTGCGCTGCTGCTGGCCGCCGGAGAGCGTGGACACCGGGTCGCCCGCCCGGTCGGCGAGCCCGACCGCGAGCAGTGCGGCGTCCACGGCGGCCCGGTCGGCTCGACCCGGCGGGCGGAGCACCCCCCGGCGGGCCAGCCGGCCGGAGGCCACCACCTCGCGGACGGTGGCTGGCACGCCGCCGCCGGCGCCCAGGCGCTGCGGGACGTACCCGATGCGCGCCCACTGCCGGAACCGGCGCAACGGCCGGTCGAAGAGGGCGACCGAGCCGGCGCTGAGTGGCACCAGCCCGAGCACGGCGCGGATCAGGGTGGACTTGCCGGAGCCGTTCGCGCCGAGCACCGCGACCACCTCTCCGGCGGTCACGGTGAGCGAGATGTTCCGGAGCACGGGGCGGCCGTCGTAGCCGACCACCCCGTGCTCGACGGTGATGACAGGTGAGGTCACGAGCAGCTCAAGGCCGTCTGCAGGGTCTGCAGGTTGGTACGCATCACCGAAAGGTAGTCCCCGTTGCTGCCGGCGGCGAGCCCTTCGATCGGGTCCAGCACCGCGGTCTTCGCGCCGACCTGACCGGCGATTGTCTCGGCGACCTTCGGGCTGACCAGCGTCTCGAAGAAGATCGTGGTGGCCTGGTGCTCCTTCGCCTCCTCGATCACGTGCGCGAGCCGCTGTGGGGAGGGCTCGACGTCCGGGCTCAGCCCGGTGATGCCGACCTGGTCGAGCTGGTAGCGGTCGGCGAGGTAGCCGAACGCGGCGTGGCTGGTGACGATCTCGCGCCGCTGGCAGGTCGCCAGGCCCTGCTTGAACTCCCCGTCCAGGGTCGTCAGGTCGGCGCGCAGCGCCGCGGCGCGGGCGGTGTAGTCGGCGGCGTGGGCCGCGTCGGCCTTGCCGAGCCGCTGGGCGAGCTGGTCGCCGATGCCGGCCAGCCGGGTCGGGTCGAGCCAGACGTGCGGGTCCTTGCCGCCGCTCTCCTCGGTGTGCCCCTCCTCGCCCTCGTGGTCGTGCCCGCCGGCGGACGCGTCCAGCAGCGGCTGCACGCTGGTCACGTCGAACGCCCGGTCGCCACCGTTCTGCGCGACGGCGTCGTCCACCGCCGGCTGGAAACCCTTGAGGTAGACGATCAGCTCCGCGTCGCTGACCTGGCCGACCTGGCTCGGGTTGAGCTCCAGGTCGTGTGGCTCGGCACCCGGCTTGGCCAGGTTGGTCACCCGGACCGCGTCGCCGCCGATCCGCTCGGCCAGGAACTGGAGGGGGTAGAACGCGGCCACCACGTCGACCCGTTGGGGGTCGGCGCCGGCGGCGTCGCCGCTGGAGCAGCCGGCCCCGGCACCCAGGGCGAGGAGGGCGGTCGCGGCGGCCAGGACACGGTACGTGGTGCGGTTGGTCATGTCGTCAACTGTCCGTGGCAACGATAATGATTGTCAAAAACGCATGATTGCATGTCAGAGCAGCTTGGCGAGGCCCACCGTCACCAGCAGGGTCAGCATCACCAGTCGAATCAGGCGGGTCTGCGGCGCCTGAACCGCCCAGGTCGTCGCCAACAGGGCGATCAGGCCCGCGGCGAGCGCGAGCGTCAGCAGCCCGCCGATCACCCCGGGCGTGAAGAACGCCACCAGCACCACCACCAGGGTGAGCAGGAACACCGACGTCGGGTTCGCCCCGGCCAACCGGGCGAGCAGGGGGCGCTGCGTACGCTGCATCCCACAGACTCTACGAGGAGGGACCACCGTTGCTGGTGACCAACCGGTTCGTGGTCGACGTCGATGTCGCCGACGACTTCACCGAACGGGCGCACGCCGCCCTCACCGCCCTGGCCGCCTGCCGCGGCTACCTGCGCGGTCAACTGGTCCGGGCGCTCGACGACCCCCGGCACTGGTCGCTGGTCACCGAATGGGAGTCGGTCGGCACGTACCGGCGGGCCCTGGGGGCCTTCGAAGTCAAGGTCAGCGCCGTGCCGCTGCTCGCCGAGTCAGTCGACGAACCCTCCGCGTACGAGGCGCTGGCGACCGCGGCGCCCGGCGGAGCGGTGGTCGTCGCCGAGAGTGATCGGGCTGCGGGTCCTTACCGCTGAGCCGCCGGACACTACGCTGCTCCTATGACCGCACCCGCCCCGCCACCCGGTCCCGGGGTGGCTCCGCCGTTCGCCGCGCCGCCCACCGAGGGTCGCCGGACTCGGCTCTGGATCGGCCTCGGCGTCGGCGCGCTCGCCGTGGTGCTCTGCTGTGGCGGGGGCGGCACCGCCGTCGTCGGCCTGGCCGTCAGCGGCGTGCAGGCGATCCGGGAGCAGGCCCGCACCGTGACCGGTGACTACTACCAGGCGCTGGTCGAGCGGGACTACGGGCGGGCGTACGAGCAGCTCTGCGACGACGCGCAGCGGCGTGAGTCCCGGCCCGAGTTCGAGCGGCGAGCCTCCGCCGAACCTCAGGTCTCGGCGTTCCGCGTGGGTGAGGTGGACACCACCAGCCTGACCGTGCCGGTCGACGTGACACTCGCCGGTGGTGACCGGGAGCAGCAGCAGGTCAGGCTCGGGCAGGACGGGGAGACCGGCGGCGTGGAGGTCTGCGGGGTGAGCTGACCCGCCCCCGGTATTCTGCTGGGCTCAGGGCGACGGTGGTCGTACCGTTGTCCTGAACTGACCGTTCCATCCACATCTCGCCCCCGCCGACCGCCAGCCGGCGTAGGAGGAAACATGCCAGCCGACCGTATCGACGCCGTCGTCAGCCTCGCCAAGCGACGAGGCTTCGTCTTCCCCTCCAGCGAGATCTACGGAGGCACCCGATCGGCGTGGGACTACGGTCCGCTCGGCGTGGAGCTCAAGGAGAACGTCCGCCGGCAGTGGTGGAAGACCATGGTCCAGCAGCGCGACGACGTCGTGGGCCTGGACTCTGCGGTGATCCTGTCTCGCAAGGTGTGGGAGGCGTCCGGTCACATCGCCGAGTTCGTCGACCCGCTCACCGAGTGCCAGTTCTGCCACAAGCGCTTCCGGGCGGACCACCTGGAAGAGGCGTACGCGGAGAAGCACGGCAAGCCGCTGACCTCACTGGCCGAGCTGAACTGCCCCAACTGCGGCAACAAGGGCACCTTCACCGAGCCGAAGATGTTCAACGGCCTGATGAAGACCTACCTGGGCCCGGTGGAGAGCGACGAGGGGCTGCACTACCTGCGCCCGGAAACCGCGCAGGGCATCTTCGTCAACTACAAGAACGTCGAGACGGTCGCCCGCAAGAAGCCGCCCTTCGGCATCGCGCAGACCGGCAAGTCGTTCCGCAACGAGATCACCCCGGGTAACTTCATCTTCCGGACCCGCGAGTTCGAGCAGATGGAGATGGAGTTCTTCGTCGAGCCGGGCACCGACGAGCAGTGGCACGAGTACTGGCTCCAGGAGCGCTGGAACTGGTACCTCGACCTCGGCCTCTCGGCGGACAATCTGCGCCTCTTCGAGCACCCCGCCGAGAAGCTTTCGCACTACTCGAAGCGGACGGTGGACATCGAGTACCGCTTCCAGTTCGGCGGCACCGAGTTCGCCGAGCTGGAGGGGGTCGCCAACCGCACCGACTTCGACCTCTCCACGCACAGCAAGCACTCGGGCGTCGACCTGTCGTACTTCGACCAGACCAAGAGTGAGCGCTGGATGCCGTACGTCATCGAGCCGGCCGCCGGTCTGACCCGTGCGGTGCTCGCCTTCCTGCTGGAGGCGTACGACGAGGACGAGGCACCCAACACCAAGGGCGGCGTGGACAAGCGCACCGTGATGCGGTTCGACCCGCGACTCGCCCCGGTCAAGGTGGCGGTGCTGCCGTTGTCCCGCAACGAGGCGCTGTCGCCGAAGGCCAAGGATCTCGCGACGCTGCTGCGCAAGCGCTGGGTGGTGGAGTTCGACGACTCGCAGGCGATTGGCCGCCGCTATCGCCGGCAGGACGAGATCGGCACCCCGTTCTGCGTGACCGTCGACTTCGACACGCTGGACGACAACGCCGTGACGGTGCGCAACCGGGACACGATGGCCCAGGAGCGGGTCTCCCTGGACCAGGTCGAGCGTTACCTGATCGAGCGTCTGCCCGGCTGCTGAGGCTGCGTGCACGGGGCCTCGGCCGACGCGATAAGCGCCGGTCGGGGCCCCGTACACTTGTCCGGTGACTGTCTCGACCATGCCCGCGCTGCGCCCGTTGACTCTCGGGCCGTACCAGGTGTGGCCGCCGGTGGTGCTCGCGCCGATGGCCGGGATCACCAACGTCGGGTTCCGCCGGCTCTGCCGTGAGCAGGGCGGCGGCATCTACGTCTGCGAGATGATCACCACTCGGGCTCTGGTCGAGCGCAACCCGAAGACGCTGCGCATGATCACGTTCGGCGACGACGAGAAGCCGCGCAGCCTCCAGCTATACGGCACCGACCCGGAGATCACCGCGGCCGCCGTCCGGATCGTCGTCGAGCGCAACCTGGCCGATCACATCGACCTCAACTTCGGCTGCCCGGTCCCCAAGGTCACCCGGCGTGGCGGCGGCGCGGCGTTGCCGTGGCGACGTCGGCTCTTCGCCCGACTGGTGCGGGCCGCGGTGGACGCCGCGTCACCGGCCGGAGTGCCGGTCACTGTCAAGATGCGCAAGGGCATTGACGACGACCACCTGACGTACGTCGAAGCGGGGCTCGCCGCCCAGGAAGCCGGCGTGGCCGCGGTGGCCCTGCACGGGCGCACGGCGGCGCAGCGCTACTCGGGCACCGCCGACTGGGACGCGATCGCCACCTTGAAGCAGGCCCTCGACGTGCCGGTGCTCGGCAACGGCGACATCTGGGAGGCCGACGACGCGCTGCGGATGGTCGCGCACACCGGCGTGGACGGCGTGGTCGTCGGGCGCGGCTGCCTGGGTCGGCCGTGGCTCTTCGCCGACCTGGAGGCCGCCTCCAACGGCCGGCCAGAGCGGCGACTGCCCAGCCTCGGCGAGGTGGCGGTGACCATGCGCCGGCACGCCGAGCTGCTGGTGGACCAGTTCGTGGCCGGTGCCCGCAACCCGGCCCGGGGCGAACGGGACGGCTGCACCGACTTCCGCAAGCACGTCGCCTGGTATCTCAAGGGCTTCCCAGTCGGTGGCGAGCTGCGCCGCTCGCTGGCGATGATCGAAAGCCTGGCCCAGCTCGACGACCTGCTCGGCAAGCTCGACCCGAGCGAGCCGTTCCCGGTGACCGCTCTGGGGCAGCCACGCGGGCGCACCAACTCGCCGGGCAAGGTCGCCCTGCCCGACGGGTGGCTGGCCAGCCGGGACGACGACACCGTCCCCGAGGGCGCCGAGATGGACGACTCCGGCGGCTGACCGAGCCTCCGGCCGGTTGGGCGGAGACGCCCGGCGGCCATCCCTCCTCGGTCTCGTGGCGCTCGGTCTTTCCTCGACGATCCGCTCGCAGAGGCTGGGCAGATGAGTTCGGCGTCCTATCGAGCTGATGTCGTGAACGGTCATGACGAAGGGCCGGGCCCCGTGGTGGGGTCCGGCCCTTCGCTTCGTGTCTGGTACGGGGTCAGCTGGTGGCGTAGCCGCGGGTGGCGATCCAGTCGGCGAGGTGTTCGACGGTGACGTCGTAGGAGGCGGTGTTCGGGTCGGCGGAGTCGGCGATCTTCACGGTCTGGCCGTTGTCGCGGTAGCCGACGACGCTGATGTAGTGCCCGCCCTCGAAGGAGTGGATAGCACCGTCGGTGTCGGTGGTGGTGCCGGCGATGTTGGCGACCACGGCCCGGCCGTCGTCAACGGTCTTGACGATGTCGGCGCGCAGCTTGTCGGTCTGCTTCGCGTCGGCGTCCGGGGTGCTGATCTCCACGGACCGGTAGGCGTCGTTCTTGCCGGTTTCCTTGTTCAGCACGGGGGTGATGTCGTTGATGGAGTTGGTGCCGGCCTCGGTGGTGCCCATCTCCTTGGCCATCGCGTCGACGCTGATGTCCTTGCCCTGCACACTCAGGGCGTTACGGGCGGCGGCGGGTCCGCAGTAGTAGAAGTTCGGCTGGGCCTCGTAGCGCACGCCCAGCTGACGCTCACCCGCAGGCTTGCGATCAGACTGCGTCTGCGACGCCGGCTTCGCATCGGTCGCGGCGTACGCGGCGGTGACGGGTCCGACGATCGCGCCGCCGGTGAAGGCCAGGCCAGCAGCGGTCAGAGCGGTCTTACGAATCAGATCGGTACGCATGATGGCGTGCTCCTCTGCGATTGGGGGTGCACGGCACGCCCGGGGGGTGGGCGTGCCGCACGTGCAAGGGGGGAAGTTTGGGAGGTTCTTGCCCGGTGGCCACAGGGGCCGGCGTCGGGTGAGGGTGTAACGGTGCGGGGCGGCGGGTCATTCCACCTGGCCCCGGCTTGTGGTGCTCGGGGGTGCGGGGTGTGTAACCGGGGTGCTCGGGGGGTGCGGGGTGTGTAACCGGCCGGGCTGGCGAGTCATTCCGCCGGGTTCCCCGCCACGGTGCTCCGGGGCTGTAACCGGCCGGGCGGGCGACGCATTTCCGCCCGCTGGCGGTGCGTGCTGAGGGGGTGTAACCGGGGCGGCCTGTCGGGTGTTCCCGGCGGCTGCCGCGCTCCACGACCCGAAGTCGCGGTGGCATGCCAGGTATAACGACCCCGCCCGGCCCACGATTCCGCCGCCAGGGTCGTGCCAACCACGGGACATCCATACCGAAATCGGACAGCCGCCCCAAGAGCCCATCCCGAAACGGGACACCACGCCCGCCAACCCCGGCCTGGACAATCCAAGATCCGCGCACTTTCCGGGAAAGTGCTGCCTCACGACGCCGCGAGGCAGCAGTTTCCCGGATGTTGCGCGGATCTTGACTGGGTGGGGGTCCGGACACCCACGCCGGGGACGTCAAACGCAGCGCATCACGCCAAGGTCGCGCTCGATCCAGGAAACAGGCCCATCCGGCGCCGACGAGGCCACTACAACCGGGATCGAGCACGATCAGGGGTAGACCCAGAGACCCGGATTGTGACCGGGGCCTCCCGTGAACGCGGGCCGCGTCAGTGGGTGGCGGTGTCGGTCTGGGGCGTGTTGCGCTGGGTGGGGATGGTGGCGGTGGTTGCCCAGGGGATTTCGGGCGCGCGGTGGAAGGTGATGCTGGCGGTCGCCCAGCGCGGGCCCTGACCGGCCAGCCGGTCACGGAAGTCGGCCCAGTCGTGGGTCGCCCGGGTGGACCAGCCCAACTCGGCGATGGCGGGGAGTCGGGGCAGGAGCAGGAACTCGATGTCGGCCAGTGAGGTGACCGATTCGGTCCAGAGCGGGGCCTCCACACCGAGGACGGCCTCGGGCGGTACACCTGCGACGTGCGTGGCCGGGTCCCAGTCGTACGCCTTTCGTACGTCGATCAGGCCGGCCCAGTCGTGCCCGATCGGGGTGTCCGGGCCGTACTTCATGTCCAGGTAGGCGTGGTTGCCGGGGGAGAGGATCAGCCGGGCGCCCTGACGTACGGCCTCGGCGGTGGTGGGGTCGGCGCCGGTGGTGCCCCACCACTGCAGGATCCGGCCGTCGAGGTGGGCGGCCGGTGCGAGCTGGTGCCAACCCACGACGGTCTTACCGAGGTCGCCCACGATGCGCTGGACCCGCTCGACGAAACCGGTGTAGACCTCGCCGGTGACCTTGAACGCCTCGTCGCCGCCGATGTGCAGCCACGGCCCGGGGGTGAGCGCGGCCACCTCGCCCAGCACGTCGGCGATGAAGTCGTACGTCCGCTCGTCGGCTGGGTCGACGTAGCTGAAACCGACCTCGGTGCCGGTGTACGGAGGTGGCGCGATCTTGTCCGGTGCCAGCTCCGGGTACGCGACCAGCGCCGCGTTGGTGTGGCCGGGGAGGTCGATCTCCGGGACGACAGTGATGTGGCGGTCGGCCGCGTAGGCGACGATCCGCTGGTAGTCGGCCTTCGTGTAGTGCCCGCCGGGGCCGCCGCCGACCTCGGTCGCCCCACCGACGGTGGTCAGCCTCGGCCAGGAGTCGACGGCGATCCGCCAGCCCTGGTCGTCGGTGAGGTGCAGGTGCAGGTGGTTGAGCTTGTAGCGGGCCAGGTGGTCGATCACCCGCAGCACGTCCTCGACGGCGAAGAAGTGCCGCGCGACGTCGAGCATCGCGCCCCGGTACGGGAAGCGGGGTGCGTCGGTGATCGTCCCGCCGGGCAGCGCCCAGTGCTCGGTGGCCGGGGTGGGGCTCTCGATCGCCGACGGCAACAGTTGGCGCATGGTCTGCACGCCGTAAAAGAGGCCGGTGGCGGTGACGGCGGTGAGGCGTACCCCGTCGGGGGCGACGTCGAGCCGGTAGCCCTCCGCGCCGAGGTCGGCGGCCTCGTCCAGCACCAACGCTATGCCGCCGACCGGCCCTGGCCCGGCGGCGTCGGCGACCGGCAGCGAGTGGGCGGCGGCGTCGGTGACCGGGAGCGGGTAGCCGGTGGCCGGGCGCAGCAGCTCGGCGAGGTGCTCGGCGACGGCCAGCGCGGCCGGGTCGGCGCTGACCACGATGACCGCTTCGGCCGGCAGCACCCAGTCCCCGGTCGGGTCCGGCTGGACCTGCTGCGGGGCGGGCACGACGTCGGCGAGCCGGCGCGTGGTCGCCGCGGTGAGCACCGTGACCGCGCTCTGCTCGGCCGCGCGGGCCAGAGTGGCCGCGTCCGGCTCCTCCGCCGACAGTGGCGCGGGGACGGCGGTGGGGCTGGGGGAGGGGGTGGTCGGCACGGCGGCGACTCCGGGGGGTGTATTCGCGTCGGTTATGGCAAAAGCGACGTTCACCGGCTGGCGTGCCATCCAGCGTACGGCGCGCGGCCGGGATGCGTGATGGTGCGCATGGAAGCGTTCCCAAAAACCGGTACGAACACGGATAGTCGTGATGGCTGTGCCAATTGTCACCGAACGGTCCCAGGTCGCTCGATGTTCGCTTAACCTTCGCCCACCGATCGGCGTCGACCCGGGGATTACCGGTGGTCCGCTGCGGGGTAGAAGAAAACTGAACCTTCGTTAAGTGTCAATCCGGCGCGTGTGTTGTGGAGGCTCTGGTGGCAGCGCAAGAGACCGTCGATCACAAGTACGTCTACGACTTCTCTGAAGGAAACAAGGATCTCAAGGACCTGCTCGGCGGCAAGGGGGCCAACCTCGCCGAGATGACCAATCTCGGCCTGCCCGTTCCGCCCGGCTTCACCATCACCACCGAGGCCTGCAAGGCGTACCTCGCGACGGGCCAGCAGCCGGACGGGCTCGCCGGTCAGATCGAGGCGCACCTGGAATCGTTGGAGCGCGCGATGGGCAAGCGTCTCGGCGACCCGCAGGATCCGCTGCTGGTCTCCGTCCGCTCCGGCGCCAAGTTCTCCATGCCCGGCATGATGGAGACCGTCCTCAACGTCGGCCTCAACGACCAGAGCGTGGTCGGGCTCTCCGCGCAGGCCGGCGGGAACGACAGGTTCGCCTGGGACTCCTACCGCCGCCTCATCCAGATGTTCGGCAAGACCGTCTGCGAGGTGCCGGGCGAGGAGTTCGAGCACGCGCTGGACGAGGCCAAGAGCGCCAAGGGCACCCACAACGACCTGGACCTGGACGCCGACGACCTCCGTGGGCTGGTCGACGCGTACAAGAAGATCTTTTTGAAGCACACCGGTCGGGAGTTCCCGCAGCAGCCGCGCGAACAGCTCGACCTGGCCATCCGGGCGGTCTTCGAGTCGTGGAACGCCGAGCGCGCGATCCTCTACCGTCGCCAGGAGCGGATCCCGACCGACCTCGGCACCGCGGTCAACGTGGTGACCATGGTGTTCGGCAACCTCGGCCCGGATTCCGGCACCGGTGTCGCGTTCACCCGTGACCCGGCCAGTGGCGCGCAGGGCATCTACGGCGACTACCTGGCCAACGCGCAGGGCGAGGACGTCGTCGCCGGCATCCGCAACACCGTGCCCCTTCAGGAGCTGGAACAGCTCGACAAGACCTCCTACGACCAGCTGCTCGGCATCATGGCTCGGCTGGAGGAGCACTACAAGGACCTCTGCGACATCGAGTTCACCATCGAACGCGGCAAGCTCTGGATGCTGCAGACGCGGGTCGGCAAACGCACCGCCGCCGCCGCGTTCGTCATCGCGGGGCAACTCGTCGACGAGGGTCTGATCGACCTGGACGAGGCACTGCACCGGGTCAACGGGGCGCAGCTGGCCCAGCTGATGTTCCCCCGTTTCCAGCTCGACCACGACTTCCAGCCGGTCGCCAAGGGCATCGGCGCCTCGCCCGGCGCGGCGTCCGGCACCGTGGTCTTCACCTCCGCGCGGGCCGTCGAGATGGCCGCCGAGGGCAAGTCGGTGATCCTGGTCCGCCGGGAGACCAACCCGGACGACCTGAACGGCATGATCGCCGCCCAGGGCATCCTCACCTCGCGCGGCGGCAAGACCAGCCACGCGGCGGTGGTGGCCCGCGGCATGGGTAAGACCTGCGTCTCCGGCGCCGACGAGATCGAGGTGAACGTCCCGGCGAAACGCTTCACCGTCGCCGGGCAGACCGTCAACGAGGGCGACGTCGTGTCCATCGACGGCACCACCGGCAAGGTCTACCTGGGCGAGGTGCCGGTCATGCCGTCGGAGGTGGTGCAGTACTTCGAGGGCAGCCTCGACCCGGAGCACATCGACAACGCGTTGGTCCGGGCCGTACACCGGATCATGACGCACGCCGACGGCAAGCGGCGGCTCGCGGTCCGCACGAACGCCGACACCGGCGCGGACGCCGCCCGGGCCCGGCGCTTCGGCGCCGAGGGCATCGGGCTGTGCCGCACCGAGCACATGTTCCTCGGCGACCGGCGGGAGCTGGTCGAGCGGCTGATCCTGGCCCGCGCCCCGGGCGAGCGGGAAGCGGCGTTGGAGGCGCTGCTGCCGTTGCAGCGGGCCGACTTCGAGGAGATCTTCCGCGAGATGGACGGCCTGCCGGTCACCGTCCGGCTGATCGACCCGCCGCTGCACGAGTTCCTGCCTCCGCTGGAGCAGCTCGCGGTCAACGTCGCGGTCGCCCAGGAACGGGGCGAGGACGTGGCCAAGGAGGAGGCGCTGCTCGCCGCCGTCCGGCGGATGCACGAGGAGAACCCGATGCTCGGGCTGCGGGGCGTCCGCCTCGGCCTGGTCATCCCCGGCCTGTTCGCGATGCAGGTCCGGGCCATCGCCGAGGCTGCCGTCGCCTGTGCCCGTGGTGGCGGGGTGGCCAAGCCGGAGATCATGGTGCCGCTGGTCGGGGCCGTGCAGGAGCTGGAGACCGTCCGCGCCGAGGCCGAGAAGATCATCGCGGAGGTGGTCGGGGACAGCGGGGTCGAGGTGCTGATCGGCACCATGATCGAGGTGCCCCGGGCGGCGCTGACCGCCGGGCAGATCGCCGAGGCGGCCGAGTTCTTCTCCTTCGGCACCAACGACCTGACCCAGATGGGCTGGGGCTTCTCCCGCGACGACGTCGAGGGCGCGTTCTTCTGGCGGTACCTGGAGCTGGGCATCTTCGGCATCTCGCCGTTCGAGTCGATCGACCGTGACGGGGTCGGCCGGCTGGTGCGGATCGCCGCCGAGGAGGGCCGGGCCGCCCGTCCGGGGCTGAAGCTCGGCGTCTGTGGCGAGCACGGCGGCGACCCCGACTCGGTGCACTTCTTCCACGAGGTCGGCCTGGACTACGTGTCCTGCTCGCCGTTCCGGGTGCCGGTGGCCCGGCTGGAGGCCGGTCGGGCCGTGGTGGAGACCGGCGGGTCGGACAGCCGCTGACGTGGGCCGGCGGCGGACCGGTGCCCCGGTCCGCCGCCGCGCCGCCGTGGTCAGCCGCGGCGATGCTGTGGTAGCAGCAGGCTGACTGTCGCGATAGCCAGGCCGATCCCGGCTGCCATGAGGAAGACCAGGTCGTAGCCGGCGGCGAGGGCGGCAGGGGTGCCTGCGTAGGCGGCGTCTGTTCCGACCTTGGCGCTGGCGGCTGTGGCGAGTGCGGCCAGGGCTACCGAGCCACCTATCTGGCTGGCGGTGTTGGCCAGGCCGCCGATGATGCCCGCGTCGCCTTCGGGTGCGTCGGCGGTGGCCGCAGCCATCAGGGTGGGGAAGGTCAGGCCGATGCCGACGGCGATGAGCAGCGTGGGTCCGAGCACGCTTGTGACGTAGTCGCTGTCCGTCTGGGCCTGGGCGAGCCAGCCGAAGCCGGCCACGAAGCAGACGCTGCCGGCCAGCACCAGAGGGCGTGCACCGGTTCGGGGCAGCAGGTTGGCGGACAGTCGCGCGATCACCACGAACGCCACCGCCGCGGGTGTCTGCCCGAGCCCGGCTTCAAGAGCGCTGTAGCCGAGTGCGTTCTGCATGAACAGCGACGTGAAGTACCACATTGCGATGGCGATCCCGCCGAACAGCAGCAACATGGCGTTGCTGACGGCCACGGTCCGGATCCTGAAGAGCCGCAGGGGCACCATCGGCTGGGTGGCGACACGCGCCTCCACCACGGCGAAGACGACGAGCAGGAGCAGGCCCGCCACGGCTGGCCCGAGAACCCGCACGGACATCCAGCCTTGGTCGGCGCTCTGCATGACCCCGTAGATCAACGCGGCGAGCCCCGCCGTGCCCGTGACCGCGCCACCGAGGTCGAGCGATTCTCGCCGGCTGGCTCGCGTGCGGACCAGCGACATCATGGCCAGCACGATCAGCACGGCGCCGATCGGTACGTTGATGAGGAAGACCCACCGCCACGACAGGCCCGTGGTGATGGCACCGCCGGCGAGCGCGCCGGCCATCCCGCCCACACCGCCCGAAGCGGACCACGCCCCGAACGCCCGGGCCCGCGCCTGCGGCTCGGTGAAGTAGGTGTTGATCACGGCCAACGTGGCCGGGGCCAGCATGGCGGCGCCCACACCCTGCGCGACGCGGGCCCCCACCAGGATCTCCGGAGCGGTTGCCAGGCCACCGACCACACTCGAGGCGGAGAACAGGAACAGCCCGGCGACCAGCATCCGGCGCAGGCCGAACAGGTCGGCGGCCCGGCCACCCAGCAGCATGAAGCCGGCGAAAGTAAGCACGTACCCATTCACCACCCAGGCCAGGCCGGTGGCGGTGAAGCCGAGATCCCGCTGGACCGAGGGCAGCGCGACGTTGACGATGGAGACGTCCAGGATCACCATGAACTGGCAGGCGCATGCCAGCGCCAGGACCATCCATGAGGATCTGGCCTGCAGCCTGGTCCGCTGAGTTGCGGTGCTGGTGCTTGTCATGACTTCTCTCCCTGCCTACCCGCCGCTCACGCGGTCCGGGAGGCTGCGGCGAGGGCTCCGTGGCTGTTTCCGTCACCCACGACGGCATCGGTGACGACGTGGTCGCCCAGCAGCTGAAGTGTGATCTTGGCTAGCCGAAGTCCCTGGTACCTGGCCGCGTCCAGCGCCGCGGCATCGGGGCCGTCTCCGTTCGGGCTGGCCACATGCGACGTGCCGTAGGGGTTGCCGCCTGCGGCGGACACGACCGGATCGGTGAATCCAGGCGGCACGATCAGCGATCCCCAGTGGTAGAAGACGTTGCTCAGCGACAAGATCGTTGCCTCGCTGCCACCGTGCCGGTTGAACGCCGAGGTGAAGGCGGTCACCGGCTTGTTGGCCAGTTTCCCCTCCCGCCACAGCCCGCCGGCCTGGTCGATGAACTGCTTGAGCTGCGCGGCCGGCGCGCCGAATCGACTCGGCGTCCCGAACGCGTACGCGTCGGCCCATGCCAGGTCCTCGAGGGATGCCTGGGCAATCGACGCGGTCTCGTCGGTGTGCCGCCGCCACTGCGGGTTCTGGTCTATCGCGTTGTCGGGTGCCAGCTCGGCGACCCGCCGCAGCCGCACGACGGCCCCGGCCGAGGCGGCCCCCTCGGCGACGGCCTCTGCGAGTGTGTGCACACTGCCTGTCGCGCTGTAGTAGATGACAGCGACCTTCACGGTCATGTCGGGCTCCTCGGTGTTGCTAGAATTAGTTATCCGCATAATGTTATGCGCATAACTAACTTGTCAAGGAGAGTTCGTGGACTTCGAGTACGCCGACGCCCTCAACCAGGCCATCCGCCTGCTGAGCCTGCGCCACCGGGCCAGGGCCGCCGCGTTGCTGGCCCCCCTCGGCCTGCACCCTGGCCAAGAGGCACTCCTGCTCGAACTCGACCGGACCGGCCCGAGAATTCAGGCCCAGCTCAGCGAGGCGCTCGGCTGTGAGCCGCCCAGCGTCACGCTCATGACGCGCAAGCTCGAAGCCTCCGGCCACATCCGCCGCAGGCCCGCTCCCTCCGACAAGCGCGCCAGCATCGTCGAACTCACCGACAGCGGCAAGGCGCTTGCCGACCAGGTCAAGGAGTTGTGGCATGGCCTGGCGGAGGAAACCGTGACCGGCTTGCCCGCCCAGACCGTGGCCGAACTACCCGCCATCCTCAACGCCATGACCGGCAACGTCGACACCAGGCGCCCGGCCACCCGCACGGCCGCCGGCTAGTTCTTGCGCCGCTGTGCCGTCGAGGGGGTTTGGCGGTTTGCGGTCAGATCGGCGGGCGACGCCAGGTGGGTCGGGACGAGCGGCGCAACTGCGCCGGCAGGGTGGCCATCGGCGTACGCACGGCGAGCGGCCCGTGCGCGTCCTGAACCGAGGTGGCGCCGACTGCCCCACCGCGTCTGTCCAGCATCGAGCCCGCCCGACGGGCCACGGCACGGGCCTCCTCGTGCAGCGCTTCCAGGTCCTCGGCCGCAGACACGGTGACCAGGGTCAGCAGGGCGGTGCGCCCGGCCGGGTAGGTCACCACGCAACCGGCGGTGGTGCAGACGACCGACTCCCGGAACTCACCACGTTGGACCGTGTCGGCCACCCGGTGGCCGAGCCCGAAGCTGGCTGCGGCGAGCGCAGCGAGATGGGTGGCGTCGGTGCTGGGCAGATCGCTGGAGATGAGCAGCCCGTCGGTGCCGGCCAGGACCGTGCCGGCGATCTCGGGCCGGCGGCGGCGCAGCCCGCGTAGTTCCGTTCCCACCACCGTGTCCGCGTCCACGAGATTTCCCCTTACCGGTCGGGCTCCGCATGTCGGTCGGCTGGTCACGTTCCGCGCTGGGAACGCTACCGGGCGCGACTTCCGCCCGCGAGCCCATAACCCTCAGCGATCGGTTGACAACTCCAAGCCAATCGGCGGTTGTGGGCCAATCGTCGATGCGTCGTGGGCGGGTCGACCAGCGGTGGCGGGCGTAATCTTGGCTCGCTCGCACACGGCCGATTGCGTATGCCGTCGAACGGGAAAGGTGACTGAATGACCAGCGTCTGGGAGAACCTCACCGTCGATGCCCGCGATCCGGCGCGACTGGCCCGTTGGTGGGCCGAGGCGCTCGGCTACCAGGTCGTCAGCGAGAGTCCGGACGAGGTGGAGATCCGCCAGTCCGCGGACCGCCTGCCCGGCCTGGTCTTCGTGCCCGTGACCGACGCCAAGGACCGCAAGAACCGGCTGCACATCGATCTGCGCCCCGCCAACCGGGAGGCCGAGGTCGAGCGGCTGGTCGACATGGGCGCCCGGCACGTCGACATCGGTCAGGGTGACGTGGAGTGGACGGTGCTGGCAGATCCCGAGGGCAACGAGTTCTGCGTCCTCCGTGAGCGCGAGGAGTGAGCCGGTTTTGCGAGCCCCGCAGTCGCGAACAACGGCGGCTGCGTGAGAAGTGAGCCTGTTGCGGCGGACGCCCGGCTGGTCGAGGAGCCGCCCAAGGACACCGGGCACCGCCGCTCACCGTACGAGCGTGATCGCGCCCGGGTGCTGCACTCGGCGGCGTTCCGGCGGCTGGCCACGAAGACTCAGGTGCACACCGCCGGGACCGATGACTTCCTGCGTACGCGGCTGACGCACTCGCTGGAGGTGGCCCAGATCGCCCGGGAGATGGGCGCCCGGCTGGGTTGTGACCCGGACGTGGTGGACGTGGCGGGGCTCGCCCACGACCTGGGGCACCCGCCGTTCGGGCACAACGGCGAGGCGGCTCTGGATCTGTTGGCCACACCGTGCGGCGGCTTCGAGGGCAACGCGCAGACCCTGCGGGTGTTGACCCGGCTGGAGGCGAAGGTGCTCGCCCCGGACGGGTCGTCCGCTGGGTTGAACCTGACCCGGGCGTCGCTCGACGCGATCGGCAAGTACCCCTGGCCGCGCCGCCTCGGCGAGCGCAAGTTCGGGGTGTACGCCGACGACGTGACCGTCTTCGACTGGATCCGGGAGGGTGCGCCCGGCGACCGGCGCTGCCTGGAAGCGCAGGTGATGGACTGGGCCGACGACGTCGCGTACTCGGTGCACGACGTGGAGGACGGCATCCACGGCGGGTACGTGTCGCTGCGTCCGCTGCTCGGCGACGCCGACGAGCGGGCCGCGCTCTGCGCCGACGTGGCCGGCGCCTACTCCGGGGAGTCGGCGGCCGACCTGGCCGAGGTGCTGGTCGAGTTGCTGGCCGACCCGCTGCTCGCCCCTCTGGCCGGCTACGACGGCAGTCATCGCGCGCAGGTCGCGCTGAAGGCCACCACCAGCGGGGTGACCGGGCGATTCGTGTCCGCTGCGGTGGCTGCCACGGAGGAGCGCTTCGGCCCCGGACCACATCGCCGCTACGCCGCCGACCTGGTGGTGCCTCGGCTGGTCCGGGCGCAGTGCGCCCTGCTCAAGGGCATCGCGCTGCGGTATGTGATGCGTCGGACCGGCTTCCGGGGCCGCTACGAGCGTCAGCGGACGATGTTGGCCGAGCTGGTCGCCGCGCTGGTGCGGCGGGCTCCGGAAGGGCTCGACCCGATCTTCGCTCCGCTGTGGCGGGCCGCCCCGGACGACACCGCCCGACTGCGGGTGGTGATCGACCAGGTCGCCTCGCTCACGGACCCGGCGGCGGTGACCTGGCACACCCGTCTCGTCGGCGGGGACACACCGCCGACCCACGACGGGGCAGCTTAGGCTAGCCTAACTGATATGACGGAACGCCCCAGGAACGTCACCTCGGCCCGGGTGCTGCGCACCGAGCGGCCCACCCCGCATCTGATCCGGCTCGTCCTCGGTGGGGATGAGCTGACCGGTCTGCCGGTGGGCGAGTTCACCGACCACTACATCAAGGTGGTGTTCCCGCAGCCCGGTGTCGATTATCCGCAGCCGCTGGACCTCGCCGCGATCCGTCGGGACCTGCCTCGGGAGCAGTGGCCCCGGCTGCGCGCGTACACGGTGCGACGCTGGGACCCGCTGGCCAAGGAGCTGACCGTGGACGTGGTGCACCACGGTGACGAGGGGCTGGCCGGCCCGTGGGCCGCCGCGTTGCGCCCGGGTGACCCGGTGCACTTCGTCGGCCCCGGCGGCGCGTACGCCCCGAGCCCGGACGCGGACTGGCACCTGCTTGTCGGCGACGAGAGCGCCCTGCCGGCGATCGCCGCCGCCCTGGAACGGCTGCCGCTGGGCGCACCGGCCCACGTCTTCGTGGAGATCGCCGACCCGGCGGATGAGCAGAAGCTGCTCAGCCCCGGCGCGGTCGAGGTGACCTGGCTGCACCGCAGCGACCGCCCGGTGGGCGAGGCGCTGGTCGCGGCGGTGCGGGCGTTGGAGTTCCCCGCCGGCACCGTGCACGCCTTCGTGCACGGCGAGGCTGCCTTCGTCCGGGACCTGCGCCGGCTGCTGCGCGGCGAGCGCGGCGTGCCTCTCGATCGGCTCTCCATCTCCGGCTACTGGCGGCGCGGCATGGACGACGAGGGCTGGCGTTCCACCAAGGCAGACTGGAACCGGCAGGTGACCGCCGAGGAGGAAACCCCCGCGGTGGTGACCGAGCAGGCCGCGGCCGCCTGAGGGCGGATCATCCCTCGGGCGTCTGGGTCGACTCGCTGGCCCTGGCGAGTCGGCGGCTGAGCAGCACGGCGTACCCGACGATCGCCGCGGCGAGCAGGGACAGCATCAGCCTCGGCTCGTGCACCGTCGCGGTGATCACACTGACGGAGACCACCCCGTAGGCGGCGATCGCCAACCGGGCGAGGCTCGGCCGGGTCCACAACCAGTACAGGGCCAGGCCGCACAACGTCCACACCACCATCGAGGCGGCCAGCAGCAGCCGCAGCTCCAGCGGCAGCCGGGGCGCGTCGTCGTCGACCAGCCGGACCACCTGCCCAAGCGCCCAGCCGAGCAGCAGCAGTGCACCGCCGAGCGGAATGTGCAGGTAGCTGTACGCCTGCCCGCCCCGCAGACGACTCTGGAGGAGTCGGGTGGTGACGAAGGTCGTGTAGACCCACCAGACGGCCGCCGGGATCAGGAAGGCCAACCCGGCGGTGAGGATCATGTGGGGCGGGGGATGGTCCGGCACGGCGAAGAGCAGGCTGGCCAGGGCGCTACCCAGCACGATGATCGTGAACTGCCCGATCCGTTCCGGCAGGTGCCGGTTGTCCACCGGCCAGCGGTTGAGCCAGCGCGCCCCGACCCAGGGCGTGGCCAGTTCGATGACCATCGCGACCACCCACAGCGTCGGGCGCCGGTCGGGGGGCGCGGTCAGCGACACCAGCCAGATCAGCCAGCCCGACCCGAAGCCGATCAGGTAGACCGTCGTCACCATGCCGGCCATCGGGCTGGTCGGCCGGGCCCGCAGGTACAGGAGGAGCAGCACCCCGCGCACGATCAGGTACCCGACCGGCAGGAGCACGCTCTCCGGCACCTCGTCGACGCCGAGCGTCATCGCGCCCGCGCCGACCAACGCGAACAGCACCAGCACCCGGTGCAGCGCGTCATCCGGGTCGAACCGGGTGTCGTAGAAGACCTGCCCCACCCACGCCCACTGGATCACCACGAACAGCCCGATCACGGCCAGCACGGCGCTCGGCGACGGGGTCGGGTCGCTGCCCAGCCGGGCGACGACCGCCGCCAGCGCGTACACGAAGATGAGGTCGAGGAAGAGCTCCAACCAGGTGGCATGGCGGTGTCCGGCCTCGTCCGCAGGCGGGGCCTGTCCGCGTAGCCCGATCCGACCAGCCAACCATCTGGGCAGGCGGGGGACGTCGGTCCGTACCCTGCGCATCTGGTCATGGTCCCCGGGCGGGCCCGGCCTGCGGGCCGGAACCGCCCAGCCGGCAGCGGTGGCCGCCACACCGGCGTCCCCCGGCCGGCGTGTCGTCGGCCCGGCAGGGCAGGATGTACGCCGAGGGGGTGGCGCATGGCTGGGCGGATCCGGGACGAGGACATCGCACTGGTCCGGGAACGCACCTCGATCGGGGATGTGATCTCCGAGACGGTCACCCTGAAGTCCGCCGGCGGCGGCAACCTCAAGGGTCTGTGCCCGTTCCACGACGAGAAGAGCCCGTCGTTCAACGTCTCCCCGGCCCGCAACGTCTGGTACTGCTTCGGCTGCGGGGCCGGCGGTGACGCCATCAAGTTCCTGATGGACGCCGACCACCTCAGCTTCGTGGAGTCCGTCGAGCGGCTCGCCGGCCGCGCCGGCATCCAGTTGCGCTACATCGAGGACGACAAGAGCGCCCCGCGCCCTCGCCCGCAGCAGGGCCAGCGCCAGCGCCTGGTCGCCGCGCACGCCGCCGCGGTCGAGTTCTACCGGGCGCAGCTCAGCACCGCGGGTGCCCGGCCGGCGCGGGAGTTCCTGGCCCAGCGAGGGTTCGACCGGGCCGCCGCCGAGCGTTACGGCTGTGGCTTCGCGCCGGACGGTTGGGACCTGCTCACCAAGCACCTGCGCCAGCAGGGCTTCACCCACCAGGAGCTGGTCACTGCCGGGCTGTCCCGGGAGGCCCGCTCCGGCAGCCTGATCGACCGGTTCCGCCGCCGGCTGCTCTGGCCGATCCGCGACCTCGCCGGCGACGTGATCGGCTTCGGCGCGCGCAAGCTCTTCGACGACGACGACGGCCCGAAATACCTGAACACCCCCGAGACGCCGATCTACAAGAAGTCGCACGTGCTCTACGGCATCGACCAGGCCAAACGGGAGATCGCCAAGCAGGGGCGAGCGGTGATCGTCGAGGGTTACACCGACGTGATGGCCTGCCACCTGGCCGGGGTGACCACTGCCGTGGCGACCTGCGGCACGGCCTTCGCCGCGGACCACATCTCGGTTCTGCGCCGTCTCCTGTTCGACAGCGACGAGGTGGCCGGCGAGATCATCTTCACCTTCGACGGCGACGCCGCCGGCCAGAAGGCCGCGCTGCGCGCCTTCGAGGACGACCAGCGCTTCGTCGGGCGCACGTTCATCGCCGTCAGCCCGGACAACATGGACCCGTGCGACCTGCGACTGGCCAAGGGCGACCTGGCGGTGCGTGACCTGGTCGCGCGCCGCGAGCCACTTGTCGACTTCGCGCTGCGACACGTGATCGGCCGCTTCGACCTGGACACCGTCGACGGCCGGGTCGAGGCCATGCGCCACGCCGCGCCGCTGGTCGCGCGCCTCAAGGACCGGGAAAAGCGCCCGGAGTACGTCCGCAAGCTCGCCATGGACCTCGGCATGGAGATCGAGCCGGTGCAGCGGGCGGTGCTCGCCGCCGCCAACACCCCGCCGCCCGGCACCCGCGACGCCGCACCCGCCATCCGCCCCGCATCGGCCCGCCCCGAGCCGACCCCGGACAGCCCGCTGTCGATGGTCGAACGGGAGGCGCTGAAACTCGCCCTCCAGCAGCCGGTCCTGGCCGGGCCCATGTTCGACGCGGTCGAGGCCACCGAATACCGCCACCCGGTGCACGTCGGGGTGCGCGCGGCCATCGCGGCGGCCGGTGGCGCCGCGTCAGCCACCGGCGGCGCGGTCTGGATCGAGTCGGTCCGCGACGCCTGCGACGACCTGGCGTCGGCGGCGCTCGTCGGTGAGCTGGCGGTGGAGCCGCTGCGGATCGACGGGGAAGCCGACCCACGCTACGTGTCGATCACCATGGCGCGGGTGCAGTTCGGGTCGGTGACCTCCCGGATCCGGGACATCAAGTCCCGCATCCAGCGGATCAACCCGGTCAACAACAAGGACGAGTACTTCGCCGCCTTCGGTGAGCTGCTGTCCCTGGAGCAGCACGCCCGGGCGCTGCGCGAGCAGGCTGCGGGAGGCCTCTAGATGGGACTGTTCAGCCGCAAGCCGAAGCTGCCGCCGGCCGACCAGCCGCCGCTGACCGCCGACGAGCGGGTGCTGGCATGGGCGGCCGTTGGCAACGGCGAGGGCGACGGAGTGGTGGTCGCCACCAACCTCGGGCTGTGGCTGCCCGGTCGAGGGCAACGGCTCGGCTGGCACACCATCCTCAAGGCGGTCTGGTCCGGCCGGGAGCTGACCGTCACCCCCGCCGAGGCCGTCGTCGAACGCGACGGCTACACGGTGGTCGCCGACGGCCCGGCCGAGACGTACTTCCTCCTCGACCCGCGCGAGCTGCCGCACCAGGTGCGGGCGCGGGTGACCCGCTCGGTCGCGTACACCGAGCACCAGCCGGTGCCCGGCGGCGCGGCGCGGGTCGCGGCCCGCCGAGTGGCCGGGGCCGACGGTCTGACCTGGACGGTCCGACTCGACCCCGGCACCCCCGCGGACGACGAGGCACTGCTCGCCGAGACCGACCGTCTGGTCGGCGCGGCCCGTGCCGCCACCGCGCCGGCCGACCTCTGACCGGTTGGGTCAGTTGGCGCCGAGATCCTTCAGCGCCTTCTCCGCGCCGCGGTGCAGCGGCACCGGCAGGGTCCTGCGGGCCTTCTCCAGCGAGATCCCCTTGGCCGCCGGGTTGGCCTGGGCCAGGGCGTCGCGCTTGTCGAACACCGTCCGGGTGATCGCGCAGGCGACATTGGCGTCCAGGTCCTTGCGGACCAACAGCACATTGGGCACGACGATGGTCGGGGTGTCGGTTGCCGTTCCGTACGCGTCCCGCCCGATCGTGCCCTCCTGGTAGCCGGGGCTCGACGCGGTCATCTTCGGCAGCAACGGCGCGATGTCGACGAACTTCACCGAGTCGCCGGCGGTGGTGAACAGGTCGGTCAGGCCCCCGGTGGGCAGACCGCCGGACCAGAAGAAACCATCGACGCTGCCGTCCTTGACCCCCTCGACCGTCTTGGTCAGGTCCAGCCGCTGCGCCCGGATGTCCTTGGCCGGGTCGAGGCCGGCGGCCTCCAGCAGCCGGTTGGCGATCACCTCCGTGCCGGACTTCGGTGAGCCGGTGGAGATTCGCTTGCCGCGCATGTCGGCCACCGAGGTGATCCCGGAGTCCTTGCGGACCACCACCTGCGTGTAGTTGTCGTAGATGCGGGCCAGCGCCTCCACCGGCTGCGGCGCGGTGAAGCTGCCCTTGCCCTCGACCGCGTTGACCGCCGTGTCGAACAGGGAGAACGCCACGTCGTACTGGCCGCCGACGAGCTGTTCGACGTTCTGCACCGAGGCGCCGGTCTCGGCCGCGGTGCCGGTGAGCTTGCCGCCGGTCGCCCCGGACAACTGCCCGGCCAGGGCGTTGCCGACCACGTAGTAGACGCCCGTCGCGTTGCCGGTGGCGATGCCGACACGGGTCTCCTTGGTCACCTCGCAGGTGACGTCGCTGGCCGCGTCGTCCTTGTCGGCGCCGCCCTGCTGACCTCCACAAGCCGTGGCGCCGACCGTGACGAGGGCGAGAGCGCTCAGGCCCGCCGCGAGGCGTACGTCGATTCGTCTCACAGTTGTTCCTCCACAGGATTTGCTGGTGATCCGGACGATGGCCGACCGGCGGATCCACGTCGGACGAACACACCTGCCGCCGCGACGGCGGCCAGTGCCGCGCCGACCATGACCGGGACGGGTTCGAGCCAGAGCAGGGTGACACCGGCGAGGGCACCGAGCACGCGTTCCGGGGCGCCGGCGGGCCCCACCCCGGGCAGCCAGCCACCGGCGGCGACGGCGAGCACCGCCACGCTGAGCGCGGTCACCACGGCGGCGAAGGCGATCCGCTGGACGCCACCGATGCCGAGCAGGCCGAGCCCGGCGGGGGTGATGACGAACGCGATCGGGGTCAGATAGGCCGGCAGCGCGTACCGCAGGGTCTGCCACATGGTCGGCACCAGCCGGCCGCCGGTCACCGCGGCGGCGGCCACCGCGGCGAGCGCGGTCGGCGGGGACACCTCGGACAGGACCGCGAAGTAGAAGACGAACATCGCCGCGGCGGGCGCGCTCACGCCCAGGTCGAGCAGAGCCGGACCGACGATCACCCAACCGATCACGAACGAGGCGGTGACCGGCACCGCCAGGCCCAGCAGGCTGAGGGCGACGGCCGCGAGCAGCGCGGTGAGCACCAGGACCAGGGTCGGGTCCGAGGTGGCCGCCTTCGCCCCACCGATCAGCAACGCCGCCGCCTGCGGTCCGAGGCCGGTCTTCGTGGTGGTCGCCGTGATGATGCCGGCGGCGGCACAGACCGCGGACACCGCGAGCACGCCGCGTACGCCGGTGACGAGCGCGGTCACCAGCCGGGCCGGGGTGAGCCGGTACGCGCGGTCCTTCGTGCGGTCCAGAAAGGAGAGCGCGACCGCCAGGAGGATGGCGAAGACGACAGCCCTCGTCGCGGACACGCCGACCGCGAGGAACACGATGATCGCGATTAGCGAGGCGAAGTGGTAGCCGAAGCGGGCCAGCAGACGCCAGGGCGAAGCGACGTCGATCACGACGGGGCGTACGCCGGAGCGGCGCGCGTCGATCTCCACCGAGAGCAGGATGCCGAGGTAGTAGAGCACCGTCGGCACCGTCGCCCAGCCCAGCACCTGGAGGTACGAGACGCCCAGGTATTCGGCGATGATGAACGCCGCCGCACCCAGGGTCGGTGGGGAGAGGATCGCGCCAACCCCGGCCGCGGCCAGCATGCCGCCGGCCCGCTCCGGGGGATAGCCGGCGCGGCGCAGCAGGGGCCAGGTGACCGCCCCGATGCTCACTGTCGTCGCCGCCCCGGAGCCGGAGACGGTGCCGAGCAGGAAGCCGGAGGCCACCGCCGTCCGGCCGGCGGCGGTACGCGAGCGGCGGAACGCCGCAGCCGACAGCTCGACGAAGAACCGCCCGGCTCCGGACAGCTCCAGCACAGCGCCGTAGATGGTGAACAGCACGATGTACGACGCGGCCACGTCCAGCGGAGTGCCGTAGAAGCCGCTGTCGGAGTTGTAGAACGCGTCCACCAGTTGGCTGAAGTCGAGCCCGGCATGGGCGACCGGCCACGACTGCGGGAGCAACCCGCCGTAGTAGCCGTAGCCGAGGAACAGCAGGCAGACCGCGGGCAGGATCCAGCCGGTCGTGCGTCGGCACGCCTCCAGCAGCAGGAGCAGCAGGATGGTGCCCATCGCCAGGTCCGCCGGCACCAGCAGACCCTGCCGGTCGAGGAAGGCGTTGTAGCCGCCGCCACCCGAGCCGAGCGGGACCGGCAGGACGGGGTAGAGGCAGGCCGCCACCGCCAGCACGACCAGGACCCAGTCCGTCGCGGTGGGCGTTGTGGAGGCCAGCCGTGTCAGGACAGGTGCGTCAGTGTCGTGGTTGCCGCCGCCCTTGGTGCTGCGTCGTCCGCGCCGGGCCGCCAGGCGGGCCCGCAGCCGCAGGTCGGCCGGGTAGGCGAGGAAGACCAGCGGGAGTACGCCGGCCAGGAAGATGATCAAGTAATACTTGCTGCCCTGCGACAGCGGGCGGAACACCTGCCAGAGGGAGAGGGCGCCAACGGCCAGCGCCGCCGCGGTGAGGAGCAGACCCGCCGGCCCGGACAACACGCGGCCCGGTTTCTCGTCCTCGAACTGGGCAGCCAGATCCCGGGTCGCCCGTTCGGCGACGGAGTCGCCGTCGCCGGTCGGGTTGTCCCTGCTTGAGTCGTGCCTGGTGGGGTCGTCTCTGCTCGGGTCGTCGCCGGTCGCAGGGGTCTCGGCGGGCGCGGTGAGCTCGGTGGGCGCGGTGAGCTCGGCTGATGGTCGCGGTCGCGGGGCCGCGCTGCTGGGGCCCGTCGCGGGCTCACCGGCGGGAGAGTTGGCTGGTCGGACGGGTGACGAGGAACCATCGGGCGAGCTGATGGGCGGCACGAGGGGACGATACACGTCGATCAGCAAACCGGTGGGGCACCGATCGGGGTTTCGCTGCTGACGGGATGGCCGGTTGGGCACGGGCGGATATTTGCGTGGAGGGCTGTCGGACCGGGCGGTTAGGGTCGGGCGGTGACTTCGGGGCGACCATTGATTCAGGCTCGCGGGCTGGTGAAGCGGTTCGGTGGCTTCACCGCCGTGGACGGCATCGATGTCGAGGTGCGCTCGGGTGAGGCGTTCGGCTTCCTCGGGCCCAACGGCGCCGGCAAGTCCTCCACCATGCGCATGGTCGGCTGCACCTCTCCACCGAGCGGGGGCGAGCTGCGCATCCTCGGCCTGGACCCGGTGGTTGACGGGCCGGCGATCCGGGCGCGGCTCGGGGTGTGCCCGCAGCTCGACAATCTCGACCCGGAGCTGACGGTCCGGGAAAACCTCACCGTCTACGCCCGCTACTTCGGCATCTCACGGCGGGCGGCCCGCGAGCGGGCCGACGAGCTGCTCGACTTCGTCCAGCTCACCGAGCGCGCCGACAGCAAGGTCGACCCGCTCTCCGGTGGGATGAAGCGTCGACTGACCATCGCCCGCGCGCTGGTGAACGACCCGGAGATCGTGCTGCTCGACGAACCGACCACCGGGCTCGACCCGCAGGCCCGACACCTGGTGTGGGAGCGGCTGTTCCGGCTCAAGCAGCAGGGCGTCACTCTGGTGCTCACCACGCACTACATGGACGAGGCCGAGCAGCTCTGCGACCGGCTGGTGGTGATGGACGGCGGCCGCATCGTCGCGGAGGGCTCGCCCCGGGCGCTGATCGAGCGGCACTCCACCCGCGAGGTGGTCGAGTTGCGCTTCGCCGCCGAGTCGCAGGAACCGTTCGCCAGCAAGCTCGACGGGCTGGGGGAGCGGGTTGAGGTGCTGCCCGACCGGGTCCTGCTCTACGTGCCCGACGGCGACGCGGCGGTCGCCGAGGTCACCGCGTTGGGGCTCAACCCGGCCAACGTGCTGGTGCGGCGCAGCGGCCTGGAGGACGTCTTCCTGCACCTGACCGGCCGCACCCTGGTCGACTGACCGACCTCGGCTGATCGTTGGCAGCTCAGCGACAACTTCTCCGGCGTGTCGCACCGCTCAGCTGCCAACGATCGCCGTTCGACTGCATTCGATCTTGGGCGTAACATCGCCCGACCGACGGGCCGGTGGATGCAGGTGACCTTGCGTAGCATCGCCAGCCCGGCGAGCGCATCCGCCCGTTCAGCAGCCAACCACGGGGGTTCCATGTCCAACATGCCGACCAACAGCCGGCATCAGGCCGGC
>NZ_JAGPYA010000035.1:0-70656 GCF_018070245.1 Micromonospora sp. M61
CAGTACGCCGACTGGGGTGGCGCCAACCAGCAGTGGCAACTCGTCCCCACGGACAGCGGCAACCCGCCGCCGACGGGCGGCAGCGGGTGCGGCAAGGCGCCGACGCTCTCCAGTGGCACGCACACGATCCAGACCAACGGCAAGAGCCGCACCTTCATCCTGCGGGTGCCCGCGAACTACAACAACAGCAACCCGTACCGGCTGATCTTCGCGTTCCACTGGCGAGGCGGCACCATGCAGGAGATCTCCTCCGGCGGCACGAGCGGGACCCCGTGGTCCTACTACGGGCAGCAGGAGCAGTCGAACAACAGCGCGATCCTGGTCGCGCCCCAGGGGTTCGGCAACGGTTGGGGCAACGCCGGCGGTGAGGACATCACCTTCGTCGATGACATGATCACCCGGATCGAGAGCAGCCTCTGCGTCAACCCGAGGCAGCGCTTCGCCCTCGGCTTCAGCTGGGGCGGCGGCATGAGCTACGCCATCGCCTGCGCGCGGCCCACCGTCTTCCGGGCCGTCGCGGTCATCTCCGGCGGGCAGATCAGCGGCTGCAGCGGCGGCACGCAGCCCATCGCGTACTTCGGATTGCACGGCATCTCGGACAACGTCCTGAGCATCTCCCAGGGGCGGTCGTTGCGGGACACGTTCGTCCGCAACAACGGGTGCACCGCGCAGAACCCGCCCGAGCCGGGCGCGGGCAGCCGCACCCACATCACGACCACCTACTCGGGCTGCCGGTCCGGTTACCCGGTGCAGTGGGCGGCGTACGACAACGGTCACATGCCCGGTCCGGTGGACGGCACCTACGCCGAGAGCGGCATCACGACCTGGACCAAGGGTGAGATCTGGAGGTTCTTCGCGCAGTTCTCCTGATCCCGGTCGCCGGCGAGGCCGGCGCTGACATCGGCGGTGGCGCCTGCTCCGAGATCGCGGGAGCAGGCGCTGCCGCCCTCAGCGTTGGAGCTGCGCCCTTCAGCGCTGAAGACGTACCGGCTTGCCCGAGCCGCTGCGGCGGACCAGCCAGGCCTCGGTGATGTGGGTGAACATCGCCTGGGCGGCGCCCTCGGAGTCGTGGGCGGCGATGCGCTCGTAGATGCGTCGGTGGCCCTTGTTGGATGCCACGCACAGCGAGCGTTCGGTGCGGCCCATGTAGCGGGCGGTGTTGATGACCTGGCTTTCCAGTGCCCGCACGACGCCGCGGGCGATGCGGTTCCCGGATGCCTGCATGATCGTGTCGTGGAAGGCCCGGTCATGGTCGTGGTACGTGACGTGGTCGTCGACGAGCTCGTCCATCCGGTCCACCATGGCGCGCAGCCGGTCGACGGTCTCGGCGTCGGCGAGGCGGGCGGCCACGTTCGCCATGTCGGACTCCAGCACCCGCCGGGTGACGACGAGGTCGTCGAGAATGGCGAGGCTGTCGTCCTCGGCGATGGTGGCCGCGAGGACGAGCTCGTCGAGCATGTCCCAGTGTGACGGTGGGGTGACCATGGTGCCGGCACCCTGGCGGACCTGCACCAACCCCTTCTCCTGAAGGATCTTGACGGCTTCCCGGACGACGGTCCGGCTCACGGAGAAGGTGTCGCAGAGGACCGGTTCGGGTGGCAGGGACGTCCCGGACGGGTGGACGCCACGGACGATGCGCTGCACGAGTTCGGCGGTGACCGCCCTGGCGAGGTTGGTCGGTCGACGCACCCACTCCGGGGTCCCCGGATTGTTCAGGGCTGTCTCCTGCGCTGGCGTCATGTCCCCCTCCGAATGGCTCGCCGTGGCACGACGTCGACATCAGTCTACGGCCGACTATTGACGTCACACGTCATACGAGTTACTTTCCGATCAACAATGGCATGGCGGCCCGCCCGTCGGCCACCCCACGTTCAGAGGTGACAACTGATGAGACAGCGCGCAATGTGGTCGGCCGTCCTCGTTGTGGGACTGGCCTTGGCCGGCTGTGGCAGTGCCAGCGATTCGGGCAAGTCCAGCGGCGGCTCGGACGACAAGTTGGTGGTGTGGGACTGGAAGTCCGGCGAGCCGTTCGCGAAGTCGTACCTGGACAAGGCGAAGGCCGACTTCAAGAAGAAGCACGCCAACGTCACTGTCGAGTTCGTCGCGCAGCCCTTCGACCAGTACTACACGCTGCTCGGTGCGGCCATCCAGTCCGGCAAGGGCCCGGACGTCATGCTGTTCAACGGCGGTGGCCAGATCCGCGACCGGGTGGACGCGCTGGTGCCGCTCGACGACTACGTGGCCGAGGACAAGCAGCGGTTGGCCGGCTGGGAGGCGTTCGCCAAGGACGGCAAGACCTACGCCGCACCGGTGACGCTGCAGGGTTACCCCATCTACTACAACAAGGCGGTCTACCAGAAGGCGAACCTCGACCCGGCGAGCCCGGCCACCACGTGGGACAAGTTCGTCGCCGACTGCGCCGCCATCGCCAAGGCCGGCTCCAAGTGCTTCGCCCTCGGCAACAAGGAGGGCGTCGGCATCCAGTTCTGGCTCTCCAGCATGGGCTCGACCACCCTCACCGCCGCGGAGTACGACGCCTGGATCACCGGCAAGCGCGACTGGAACTCGGCAAACGTCAAGCGGGTCTTCCAACTCTGGAAGGAGACCGGTGAGAAGAAGATGAACAGCGACGGGGCCAACTCGACCGCTATGTTCAACGACTCCTTCGCACTCTTCCAGTCCGGCAAGGCCGCGCACGTCATGGGCCTGATGTCGGACGTGGGGCACTGGCAGGACTTCAACGAGTTCCTCACCCCGGAGAAGCTCGGCGTCATGAAGGCCCCGGTCGTCACCGCCGGCACCACCCCGAGCCTCCCGTACGACGGTGGCATCGGCTACGCGGTCGCCAAGTGGACGAAGGACCCGAAGGTGGCCGCCGACCTGGTGCGCTCCCTGAGTTCGGCCGACGCGCTGAAGGCGTTCTACGCCGACGCCGGCGCGATCGCCGCCGACACCACCATCGACGTGTCGCAGGGCGGGCCGGCGGTCTCCACGATCGTCAACGAGCTGAAGAGTGGCAAGCCCGCGCTGCACGTCGCGCTCTCCTCGAAGACGCTCGACCTGATGGGCCGCCTCTCCCAGCAACTGCTCAGCGGTTCGATCACCGTCGACGAGGTGGTGAAGCAGTTGGCCGCTTCCGACCAGGCGGGCTGACCTCGTGCCAATCGGAAACACGCAACCGTCGGTCCGTCTGGCTCCGGCCGGACGGGCCGGCGGGGCGGCGGGCACCCCCGCCGCGCACCGGGGTGGCGTACGCCCCCGTCCCGACCGGGGAGGGCTGCGCGCCGAACGCTTCGCCCCCTACATCCTGGTCGCCCCAGCCGTCCTGATCATCGTGCTGCTGCGGCTCTACCCGCTGATCCTCGGGGTCAACTTCTCCTTCACCGGCGACGGTGCGCAGAACGGGACGGCTGTCGGTTTCGGCAACTATCGGGAGCTCTTCGCCGACCCGCTGTTCCAGACCGCGCTGAAGAACGTCGGGCTGCTGGTGCTGCTGCTGCCGGTGGCGGTGGCGATCCCCGGTCTGCTCGCGACGTTCATCTACCTGCGGGTGCCCGGTCACCGCTTCTACCGCAGCGTCTACTTCTTTCCCGCGGTGCTCTCACCGGTCATCGTCGGTGCGATCTTCAACCTGCTGCTCGCCTTCGACGGCCCCCTCAACGCCGTCCTCTCCTCGGTCGGTGTCGATCCGATCGACTGGCTCGGTGACCCGGGCATCGCGATGTTCATGGTGGTCGGCGTGCACATCTGGGCCACCTTCGGCATGGCCCTGGTGGTGTTTCTCGCCGGGTTCGCCACGCTGGACCCCGCGCTGCTGGACGCCGCCCGCGTGGACGGGGCGTCGCTGCGCCAGGTGGTCTGGCACGTGATCGTCCCGAGCCTCTCGCGCACCATCCAGTTCGTCTTCGTGACCACGATGATCGGGATGCTGACCTCGATGTTCGGGCTGCTCTACGTCATGACCAGCGGCGGGCCGGAGGGGTCGACGTACCTGCCGGAGTTCTACATCTGGAAGCAGCAGGGCCAGATGAACCGTCCCGCTCTCGCGTCGGCCGCGTCGACGATCCTCTTCATGATCATGCTCGTGGTGGGGCTGTTGCAGATCAAGCTGCTCGAACGATCCGGAAAGGAGGATTGATGTCTCGCCTCCGCCTGGGCTGGTGGCTGATCGCCATCCCCATGTCGTTGCTCGCCCTGGCGACGATCTACCCCCTGCTGTTCACCGCCAACGTCGCGATGAAGACGCGCCGTGACTACATCCTCGACCGGTTCTCCCTGACCGACGCTCTGCGTTGGGAGAACATCAGCACGGCGTGGAACAGCGTCGGGATGGGCCGCTACTTCGTCAACTCGCTGTTCGTGGTGACGGCGTCGGTGCTCCTGCTGCTGCTGCTCGGGTCGATGGCCGGCTTCGCCCTGAGCCAGTTGCGGTTCCGTGGCTCGTCGGCGTTGTTCCTGGGCTGCCTCGCGGGGCTCTTCATCCCGTTCCAGGTGATCATGGTGCCGCTCGCCCGGATCATGGCCGACACCGCGCTCATCGACACGTACCCGGGCCTGATCCTGGTCTACGTGGCCCAGTTCCTGCCCTTCACCGTCTTCCTGATGACGAGCTACTACAAGGGCATCCCGTCGGAGATCGTCGACGCGGCCCGCATCGACGGCAACACCGTGTACGGCGTGTACCGCCGGATCATGCTGCCCCTGGGCACCCCGGCGCTGCTGTCGGTCGGCATCCTCAACGCCCTGTTCTGCTGGAACGACGTCCTCATGGCACTGGTGATGATGCCGTCGGCCGAACACCGGACGCTGATGATCGGGGTGACCTCGCTGCGCGGGCAGTACTCCGACAACATCCCCACCTTCGCCTCCGGGGTGCTGATCGCCGCGATACCCGTCCTGTTGGTCTACCTGTTCCTCCAGCGCCAAATTGCCGACGGTGTAGCCGCCGGTTCCACGAAGGGTTGACATGCGCATCACGGGATATCGGACGCTCACCACGGTCCAGGAATGGGGGCGGCCGGTCGGCGATGCCAACGGCGTCTTCGCCGACGGGGTGGTCCCGGTCTCGATCGTCGTCGTCGACACCGACGAGGGCATTTCGGGCGTCGGCCTCGGGCCGCACGTCGAGATCGAGCGGGTCTTCGCCGCCATCGAGGGCGAGGACCCGCGCGCGGTGACGACCCTCTACGACCGCATGTTGCGGCACACGTTCAAGGCGGGCCACGCGGGCCCGGTGTTCGGCACCATCGGCGCTCTCGACACCGCACTCTGGGACATCAAGGCGCAGGCCGCCGGTGAGCCGTTGTGGCGGCTGCTGGGCGGACGTGACCGGCGCGTTCCCGCCTACGCGTCCGGCCTGGACATCGGGCTGACCGACGACGAGCTCGTCTCCGAGTACGAGGTCTACGCCAGCCACGGCCTGCGGGCCGCCAAGCTCAAGGGTGGCCTCGACATCGAGCGCGACCGGCACCGGCTCTGCCTGGTCCGGGACGTCCTGACCGAGGCCGGCCACGGCCGGCGGCCGGGTCTGATGCTGGACGTGAACGAGGCATGGACCCGCAAACAGGCCGTTCGGCACGTCTGCGAACTCGAACGCAGCCTGGACCTCATCTGGATCGAGGAGCCCGTCCGACGCTGGGACGCCGAGGGCAACGCCGCGGTGAGCAGAGGAGTGCGCGCGTCGGTCGCCACCGGGGAAAACCTCACCGGGCTCGAACAGTACCGCCCGCTGATCGCCGCCGGCGCGGTCGACGTCGTCCAGATGGCCGCCGTCTGGGGGGTCACCCACTTCCTGCGGGCGTCCGCCCTGGCACACGCCCACGACCTGCCGGTCAGCCCGATCGGCAACAGCCCGATCGGGCTGCTGCACGCCGCGACCTCGGTGCCGAACCATCTGACCAGCGAACTGCAGGACCTGCACCGACCGGTCGGGGTCTCCATCGACCTGCACGTCGAGGACGGTGCCTTCGTCCTCGGCGACTCACCCGGGCTGGGTGTCCGGGTCGACGAGGAGCTGATCCGTGCCGCCAACCGCCGCCCGCAGCCGCAGACGGCCGACAGCCCCAACGTCCGGCCGGAGCGCGCCGGCCGTCGGCTGCTGGCCGGGGTCGACGGCATCGTCCCCGGCCGCCAGGTGCCCGTCGTGTCGCTGAACTCGCACAACGACGTGGCACCCACCGCGCGGCACTGAGCTGACCACCACATCAAAGGGAGCGTGGGTGCACCGCCACGGCGGTGCACCCATGACCATGCCGGTCGGCACGACCGACGTACCGACCGTCGAGACGGAGGATCGATGAAGGCAGTCGTCTACCGGGGGGCGCGTCACCTCGGAATCGAAGAACGCGAACCGGTGCCACCCGGTCGCGGCCAGGTGCGGATCGAGGTGGCCTACACCGGAATCTGCGGCACGGACCTGCACATCTACCACGGGGACATGGACGCCCGGGTCGGTGACTCCGCGATCATCGGCCACGAGATGTCCGGGCGGATCGCGGCCCTCGGCGAGGACGTCGACGGCTGGAGCGTCGGCCAGCCCGTCACCGTGATGCCGACCCGGCCGTGCGGGCAGTGCGCCGCCTGCGAGCGCGGCAACTCCCACGTCTGCCACGCCATGAACTTCCTCGGCATCGACTCACCGGGCGCCATGCAGTCCTCCTGGAACGTGCCGGTGGAGCTGGTCCTGCCGCTGCCCGAGGAGTTGCCGCTCGACCACGCGGCGCTCGTCGAGCCGGTCGCGGTCGCCGTGCACGACGTCCGGCGGGGGAACGTGACCGCCGACGACCAGGTGGTCGTGGTCGGCGGTGGGCCGGTAGGTGTCCTCATCGCCACCGTCGCGCAGAGCCGCGGCGCACGGGTGCTCCTCGTCGAGCCGGACCCGTTCCGCCGCGAGGTGGCGGGCGGGATCGGGATCGAGGCCGTCGACCCGGGATCGACCGATGTCGTGGCACTGGTCAACGACCGCACCGACGGCGCGGGCGCCGACATCGCCTTCGAGGTGTCCGGCTCCGCGGCCGGCGTCACCACGGCGGTCGACGTCCTCACCACCCGGGGTCGGCTGGTGATGGTGGCGATCCACCCCAAGCCTCGCGAGGTGAACCTGCACCGGTTCTTCTGGCGCGAGCTGGAACTCCTGGGTGCCCGGCTGTACCAGCGCGACGACATGGTGGAGGCGATCCGGTTGGTCGCCTCGGGCGCGATCCCGGCGCGACAGCTCATCTCCCGTGTCGAACCGGTCCAGGCGGCCGCCGACGCCTTCACGGCCCTGGAAGGTGGCGGTGTCATGAAGGTGCTGCTCGACCTGCGGGAGGGCAACCAGTGACCGCCCTGTTCGACCTGTCCGGACGGACCGCCGTCGTGACCGGGGCGCGGCGCGGCATCGGCCTCGCCATGGCCGAGGCCCTGGCCTTGGCCGGTGCCGACATCGTCGGGGTCTCCGCCCAGCTCGAAGCGACCGGCAGCGAGGTGGAACGCCGGGTGCGGGCAGCAGGCCGCGGGTTCACCGCGCTGCGGGCCGACCTCGGCGACCGCGCGGCCGTGCACCGGCTGGCCCGGGACATCACCGCTCTCGGGCCGATCGACATCCTGGTGAACAACGGCGGCACGATCGCCCGTACTCCGGCCGCGGAGCACCCGGACGAGATGTGGGACCACGTGATCGAGGTGAACCTCAGCAGCCAGTTCGTCCTGAGCCGGGAGATCGGCCGGACGATGGTCGAGCGGGGCCGAGGGAAGATCATCTTCACGGCGTCGCTGCTGAGTTTCCAGGGTGGCATCACCGTCCCCGGCTACGCCGCGTCGAAGTCGGGGGTGGCCGGTCTGACCAAGGCGCTGGCGAACGAGTGGGCGGCCCACGGGGTGAACGTCAACGCCATCGCCCCCGGTTACATCGCCACCGACAACACCCAGGCGCTGCGCGACGACCCCGACCGTGCCCCGGCGATCCTCACCCGGATCCCGGCGGGTCGGTGGGGCCGGGCCGACGACCTCGGTGGCGCCGCGGTGTTCCTGGCGTCGGCGGCATCCGACTACGTCAACGGAATCGTCCTGCCCGTCGACGGCGGCTGGCTGGGCCGATGACGGGCGCAGAGGTGCCCGGACGAGCCGGGATCGTCGACGCGCACCACCACCTCTGGGTCCGCGCACGGCACCCCCAGCCGTGGATCGACCCGGTGACCATGGCGGCCATCGACGCCGACTTCGAACCCGCGGATCTCGCGCCGGTGGCCCGGGCCGCCGGGGTCACCGCGACCGTGGTGGTGCAGTCCATCGCCTCGGAGGCGGAGACGGTGGACCTGCTGGCCGTCGCGGCCGGGGACACCCTCGTCCGTGGTGTCGTCGGCTGGGTGGACCTGACCGCCGACGACGTCGCCCAGCGCCTCGAAGGCCTGCGGGCCGCACCGGGCGGGGAACGCCTCGTCGGCATCCGCCACCTCGTACAGAGCGAGACCGACCCGGCGTACCTGGACCGCCCGGACGTCCGCCGGGGGATCGCGGCGGTCGGCGCGGCCGGCCTGGTCTTCGACCTGCTGGTCCGCCAACACCAGCTGCCCATGGCCGCACGCCTGGCGCACGACCTGCCGGAGGTGCGCTTCGTGCTCGACCATCTGGGCAAGCCCGCATTGGGCCGTCCGGAGATGACCGAGTGGACTCGCGGTCTGCGGGCGTTGGCGGCCTCGCCCAACACCACGGCGAAGCTCTCCGGTCTGGTGACGGAAGTGGAGCGGTCGCCCTGGACGACGGAAGACCTCCGACCGGCCGTCGAGGGCGCGCTCGACTCGTTCGGACCGGACCGACTGATGTACGGCTCGGACTGGCCGGTCTGTCTGCTCGCCAGCTCGTACCCGCGATGGGTCGAGGCGCTGGCGGAGTTGCTGGGCGACCACGACGAGGCCGACCAGGCGCTGCTCTGGGGGGACACGGCGCGGCGCGTCTATCGGTTGGAGGCGTCGTGAGGGTGCGAGCACTGCCGCGTCGCCCGGAGGTGCGTCTCACCGAGCTGGGCTTCGGTGCGGCCCAGGGTGGCAACCTGTACCGGGCCACGACGGACGAGGAGTTCGCGTCGGCGGTCGACACCGCGTGGGAGGCGGGCGTCCGGTACTACGACACCGCGCCGCACTACGGGCTCGGTCTGTCCGAGCGCCGACTCGGCGCCGCGTTGCGGCACCGCCCGCGCGACGAGTACGTCGTGTCGACGAAGGTCGGGCGACTGCTGGTGCCGTCGCCGCAGGACGCCCACCTGCGGGACTCCGACGGGTTCGATGTCCCCGCGAGCCACCGGCGGGTGTGGGACTTCAGCCGCGACGGCGTCCTTCGCTCGATCGAGGCCAGCCTGGATCGCACCGGGCTGGACCGGATCGACATCGTCTACCTCCACGACCCGGACGACCACTGGGAGTGGGCCGCCAGTGAAGCCGTGCCGGCCCTGGTCGAGCTGCGTGACCAGGGCGTGGTGGGTGCCATCGGCGCTGGCATGAACCAGTCGGAGATGCTGGCCCGGTTCGTGCGGGAAGCCGACGTCGACGTGATGATGTGCGCCGGGCGGTACACCCTGCTGGAGCAGGGCGCGGCCGATGACCTGCTGCCCGCCGCCCAGAGTCGCGGGGTGGGCATGGTCATCGCGGGTGTCTACAACTCGGGGCTGCTGTCGCGGGACCGGCCGCCGGCTGACGCCGTCTACAACTACCAGCAGGCCCCGGCAGAGTTGATCGAGCGGGCGCGGCGGATCGCGACGGTCTGCGAGACGTACGGCGTCACCCTGCCGCAGGCGGCACTGGCCTTCGTCCGCCGGCATCCGGCGGTGGTGTCGACGGTGGTCGGTGTGCGCAACACCTCCCAGGCCGCCGAGGCGGTGCGACGCTCGGAGGCCGTCGTGGCGGAGGAACTCTGGGACGCGCTGGCGGCGGCGGGGCTGCTCGCCACGGCGCACTAGGGCGACGCCCTCCCTCTCAGCTCGAGGACGACGTCCCGGCCGGGACCGGCTCCGCTCATCGGATACCGGTCCCGACCGGGACGTCATTCGCTACGGCGACAGCCGCGGGTCACACCGCCGTGAACCGCCACTGCTGGTTGGCCGCACTGTGGCAGGTCCACTGCAACAGTCGGGCGCCGTCGGTGGTGGCGGCGCCGTTGACGTCCACGCACAGCCCGCTCAGCACGCTGCGCACCGTGTAGACCCCGGAGGTTCCCGTCGCGGTCGCGGTGAACTTCTGCTGGTTGCCGTTGTTGCAGGTGGCCTGCTGGAGGAAGGCACCCGCCGCCGTGGAGCTGCCGACCACCTCGACGCACTTGCCGCTGTGCACGGCCTTCAGGTAGACCGCACCGCTACCGGCGTCGACGGCCTGCCACTTCTGGTTGTTGCCCCCAGTGGCCGCCCACTGGGTGATCTGAGCGCCGTCGGCGGTGGAGACACCGCTGACGTCCATCAGCTTGCCGCTGTGCTGGGCCGTGACCGTCCAGGTCTTGCCCGCCAGGCCACCACCGGTGCCGGGTGTTCCGACGCCGTTGCCGCCGAAGGTGTGCGAGTCCAGATCGAACGAGTTGTTGCTGTTCTTGAACACCATGTAGAGCGTCTGTGTCCCGCTGAGCGCGGAGACGCTCACCGGAGTCGTGGACTGGTAGTTGTCCCAGCCGCCCGTACTGGGCACCGTGGTGGTGGCCAGCAGGGTGCCGGTCGGCGAGCCGGCGCGCAGCTCGATCGTGCCGCCACCGGACGGCGACGACAACCGGTAGCTGACCGTCGAGATGCCCGACAGGCTCATCGGGCTGAACGCGATCCAGTCGTTGGTGGAGATGTCACCGACGCGCTTGGTGCTCTCCGCCGCCGCCTGGTCGACGACCCGGATGCCGGACTGGCTGCTGAAGTACTCGGACTGCTTGTGCTTTGGCTGGAGAATCGCCTGCGCGGTACCGGTGAGCGGAGCCGCGCCCCCCGCACCGCCGCTGTCGGTGTAGCGAGCGTTCAGCACGTAGAACAGGTTGGCGCCGTCCGGATGACCACCGAGCAGGTCGGTGGAGATGGTGCCCGAGCAGCCCGGGTACTCGGTGGTCTCGTGCGCGTGGTCATCGTGACCGAGCGCGGGGTTGAGGACCACCTTCGAGCAGTCGACAGTGCCGCCGTCCGGGTCGGTCACGTTGATCTGGTACGACACCTTGTCACCGAAGGTGAGCATGCCGCCGTTGGATGGTGTGGTGATGGTGACCACCGGGGCACTGTTGCCGACGGTGATCTGGACGTTGGCGAAGCCCGTCTTACCGGTGTTGTCGGTGACCTTCAACTGCGCCGTGTAGTTGCCGTTGGCGGTGTACACCTTCGACGGGTTCGCGGCCGTGGAGCTGGTGCCGTCGCCGAACGTCCACTGGTAGCTCAGCGTGTTGCCGGGGTCCGGGTCGGCCGTGCCCGCGCTGCTGAACTGGACGGTGAGCGGGGCGGTGCCACTGGTGGGTGTGCCGGTGGCCTTGGCGATCGGCGACCGGCCGCCCTGGATGTAGTCGACCCGGTAGAGCCCGGAGTCGCTGTTGCCGCCACCGAAGTTGGTGCCCCACTCCAGCAGGTAGAGCGAGCCGTCCTTGCCGAACTCCATGTCCATCGGCTTGTTGAACCGGGCCGTGGGCAGGAACGGGTTGGTGCGGGTCACCGCCGAGGCGGAGTCGAAGTGCACCTCCTTGATGTAGCTGCGCGACCACTCGTAGAAGAAGTGGACGCCGTCGTAGTAGGGCGGGAACTTCGTCGCGGACGGGTTCGCGGGGTCATACCGGTAGACCGGCCCGCCCATCGGCGCGGAGCCGCCGGAGCCGAGCTCCGGGAAGGTCGGCGAGGTGCCGTAGCCGTACCACATGTTGGGTGCGACGACCGGCTTCAGGCTGGTCAGGCCGGTGTTGTTGGGGGAGTTGTTGACCGGTGCCGAGCAGTTGAACTTCGAGCCGACGACGCCGGTGTCCGGGTTGAACGGCGCGTAGGGCTGGTTGTCGCCGTGGCAGAACGGCCACCCGTAGTTGCCGGGCGTCTTGATCACGTTGAGCTCGACCAGGCCCTCGGGGCCGCGGTTGGTGGTGGGCGGGTTGCGGTCCGGCCCGTAGTCAGCCAGGTAGACCCAGCCGTTGGCGGGGTCGATCGAGAAGCGGAACGGGTTGCGGAAGCCCATCGCGTAGATCTCCGGCTTGGTCTGCGCGGTGCCCTGCGGGTAGAGGTTGCCGGTCGGGATGGTGTAGCTGCCGCTGGCACCGGGGCGGATGCGCAGCAGCTTGCCGCGCAGGTCGTTGGTGTTGCCGGCGGTCCTGGCGGCGTCGAGGTTGGACTTGCCCGACCGCCAGTCCAGCGGGGCGTAGCCCTGCCAGTTGGGGTCGAGGTTCGGCGGCGTGTCGTCGCCGGTGCCGATGTAGAGGTTGCCGTCCGGACCGAACTCGATGTACCCGCCGGTGTGGCCGGGCTCCGGGAACGTCCGGTCACGGTAGGCCGGGATGTCGATGATCGTCACACCGCTGGACATGTTCAACGTGTCGCCGGAGAGCGTGTAGCGGGAGACGCGGTTGACGTCGGTCGTGCTGCTCGCCGGCGAGTGGTACAGGTACACGTACCCGTTGGTGGCGAAGTTGGGGTCCAGCGCCATGCCGGTGAGACCGTCCTCGCCGCCGGTGTAGACGCTCAGCGTGCCGGCGGTGACAGTGCTGTTGGTGGAGGGCTTGAAGATCTTCAGTTGCCCGCCGCGTTGGGCGTAGAGCACCCGCCCGTCGGGGGCCACTGCCATCGCCATCGGGTCGACGGTGTTGTCGTCGAGGGTGCGCTTCTCGAAGTTGCCCCAGACGGTGCCGCCGCAGTCGCCGGCGACGCTGCCGGCGGCCCACCGGACGCCACCGAGGACGTGGTTGCGGAAGTTCGTCTCGCTGTACGAGGCGATCGCGTGGCCCATCGCGGTGGCCCACACCCGCCCACCACCGGCGTTGCGGCACCAGGAGATCGGGTGGTCCGGGCCCATCGCCCGGGACCCCGGGTTGTACGTGCGCTCGTCGGCGGTCACCAGGACGTGCACGTTGCCGCGCGGGTTGGTGTCGAAGTTGTACCACTCCTCGCTGCGGTTCCAGCGATCCGGCAGACCGGCCGTCGACGGGTGCTGCTTGTCGGCGACGATTGCGGTGCCGGGCAGCACGCCGGGGGAGTGTTCGGGCATGTGGGCGCCGCCGTTGATGGTCTGGTCCCACCACGGGTACTCCGACTCGATGCCCATGTCGGTGGCGTTGTGGACGCCGACGATGCCCTTGCCGCTGGCGAGGTAGCCCTCCACCGCCTGGCGCTGCGCCGCCGAGGTCCAGACCATGCCGGAGGTCTGGAACATGATGATGACGTCGAAGGTCGCCAGGTTGCTGGCGGTGAAGACGCTGGAGTCCTCGGTCGCCACCAGCTCGAAGTTGTTCGCCGCCGCCTGCTGCTGGAACATGGCGATTCCGGCGGGGATCGAGTCGTGCCGGTAGCCGGCGGTCTTGGTGAACAGCAGGGCACGGAAGGCCGGGGCCGCCGATGCGGGTGGGGCGAGTCCGAGCGACAGTAACAGGCCGGCGATCACCGCGATGATCAATGTATTGCGACGCATGCCGTCTCCTAGGTTGTGCGGTGGTGGGGTGCGATCACGGCCCTACGGTGCGTCAGGTTCTGCCTGGACGCCTGGGCGGGCACGAGCGCGCGCTGGGCTGTCCTCGTGCCGTTCGCCGAAACGGCAGTCAGACCGGCAGGACGTCACACAGCGTGATGATGGCCGTGGTTGTCGTCCCGTGGCCCACGAGGTCAGGATGAGCTAGAGATCGATGGATGTCAATCAACGAGGGTAACGTCCGATGTCCTGCCCGGTGGACGACGGCCGCGAGCGGCTCCCTGGCTGCGGTGCCACTGTCGATCATGGACCGGCCTGGGAGTCGGCCTAGATCGAGGATTGCGGACCCGCATCCAAACATCTATCTTCATACGTGTGATGTTTCGCCAATGTCAAGAGAATGTTTGCAACGCGCGAACCGAAGCCGCCTCCGTTCCTACGAAAGTTTGATGTCCAGCGCTTCAAAGTCGCCGTAGTGTGGCATTGAATGCTGTCGATAACTACTGTCTGTGAGGGCACTCGGGATGTCAGACTCGCGGCCGGTGCCGCTGCTCACCCTTCGGGGTATCGGCAAGTCCTTCCTCGGAGTACGCGTTCTCGGCGAAGTCGACCTCGATGTGGCGCCAGGCGAGGTCCACGCCGTCGTCGGTGAGAACGGCGCAGGGAAGTCGACCCTCATGAAGATCGTCTCGGGCGGATACTCGCCGGACGAGGGCACTGTCGAGTTCGCCGGGGAACCCCGGGTGTTCCGTGGCCCGCGAGACGCGCAACAGGCCGGCGTCGGCATCATCCACCAGGAGTTCAACCTGCTCCCGGAGCGCACCGTCGCCGAGAACGTCTACCTCGGCCACGAGCCGGTCCGCCGCGGGTTGGTCGACCGCCGGGCGATGCTCGACCGCACCACGCGGCTGCTCGCCTCGATCGGGGAGACCACGTTGCCGGCGGACGCCCGGGTGGGGCAGCTCGGTGTCGCGCAGCAGCAGGTCGTCGAGATCGCCAAGGCGCTCGCCCTGGACGCGCGGCTGCTCATCATGGACGAGCCGACCGCCTCGCTGGCGGACCACGAGGTCGAGCTGCTCTACGGGTTGGTGCGCCGACTCCAGGAGAGGGGCATCGGCCTGCTGTACGTCTCGCACCGGCTCGCCGAGGTCTTCGACCTGTCCAGTCGGATCACCGTCCTGAAGGACGGCCGCCGCGTAACCACAGTGGACACGGCCGACACCACCGCCGACCAGTTGGTGCGGCACATGGTCGGCCGCGAGCTCTCCAGCTACTACCCCGACCGGGCCAGCCCCGACGACCTGGGCCCGGTGCGGGTCACCGTCCGCGACGCGGGAAACTGGAAGCTGCGCGGCGTCAACCTCGAGTTGCGTGCCGGCGAGGTGCTCGGCGTCGGCGGCCTGCAGGGCTCCGGGCGTTCGGCGCTCGCCCGCGCGCTCTTCGGGGTGTCGCCGTTCACGACCGGCGAGGTCACGCTCGACGGCAGGCCGGTGCGGCTGCGCTCGCCACGCACCGCGATGCGGGCCGGCATCGCCTACGTCACCGAGGACCGCAAGGGCGAGGGGATCGTCCCCCGACAGTCGGTCCTCGACAACACGCTGCTCGCCAGCCGGGCCGTGTTCGCGATCCGCTCCGGCCACGCGGCCCGCACCGTCCGCGCCCGCGAGCTGCTCGCCGCCGTGGAGGTCCGTGGCGCCGGCGACGACCAGGAGATCCGCTTTCTGTCCGGGGGCAACCAGCAGAAGGTCGTGCTGGCCCGATGGCTCGCGCTCAACCCGCGGATCCTGCTCTTCGACGAGCCGACCCGGGGCATCGACGTGGGCGCGAAGTCCGCCATCCACGATCTCGTCCGCCGTCTCGCCCGCGACGGCGCGGCCGTGCTGATGATCTCGTCCGACCTACCGGAGCTGCTGGGGATGAGTGACCGGATCGTCGTCCTGCGCGACGGCCGCATCGTGGGCGAGTTGCCCGCCGGCGCGTCCGAGGAGGACGTCGTCGCGTTGGCGGTCGGGACCGCGCGGGAGGCAGCTGCATGAGCGCCCTGTCGCTCCTTCCGGCCCGCCGTCCCGTACCGGGCGTGTTCGTGGCCCTGACCCTCACCCTCGCGATCGGCTGGCTGGTCGTCCTCGTCGACGGCGGTCAGCTGTTCAACCAGTCCACGACGGTGAGTCTGCTGCACGTCGCCGCCGGCCTCGGACTCGTCGCCGTCGGACAGACCCTGGTCATCCTGGGTGGCTCGCTCGACCTGTCGGTGGCGTACGTGATCAGCCTCAGCACCCTCGTCGCGGCCGAGACGATGAACGGCAGCGACGGCGCGTTGGTGCCGGCGATCGGCCTGGCGCTCGCCGTCAGCGCCGGTGTCGGGCTGCTCAACGGGCTCCTCGTCACCAAGTTCCGGGTCAACGCGTTCATCGCGACCCTCGGCGTCGGGCTGCTGCTCAAGGGTTACCTCGACAACGGCTACGACGGCCCGGCCGGCACGACCTCGCCCACGCTCGTGCAGTCTCTCGGCTACCAGCGCGTCGGCCCGGTGCCACTGTCGTTCCTGTTGCTGATCGCCGTGACCGCGGCGGCCTGGTTCGCGCTCTCGCGGACCCGCTTCGGCCATCACCTGGTCGCCGTCGGCGGCGACCCGGAGGTGGCCCGGCTCTCGGGTGTCCGCAACGACCGGATCCTGGTCACCGCCCACGTGCTCTGCTCGATGTGTGCCGGGCTCGCCGGTATCTACCTGGCCAGTCGGCTCGGTTCGGGTGCTCCCCGGGTGGGCACCGAGGGTCTCTACGACCTGGAGTCGATCGCCGCCGTGGTGATCGGCGGGACCGCCCTCGCCGGCGGGCGCGGCGGTGTCATCGGCACCGTCGGTGGGGTGCTGCTGCTCGCCAGCATCGACGCCATCTTCAACCAGCTCGAGGTGGATGCCTTCTTCAAGCAGGTGATCCGGGGCGTCATCATCATCGCCGCGGTCGCCGTCTACGCCCGCAGGGCCATGCGAAAGGCGGCCTGACCGTGCAGACCGTCCAGCCCCGTTCGCTGCCGCGGCGTCTGCCGCGGGTGCGCCCCGGTGGTGTCCTGCCGATCCTCGCGATCCTCGCGGTGCTGCTGGTGCTCGTCGGCATCCGGCAGCCCGACTTCCTGTCCCCGCCGTCGCTGATGTCCTTCCTCGGTCGTTCGGCGCCGATCATCCTGCTCGCCGCCGGTCAGTACTTCGTGATCGTCTCCGGTGAGTTCGACCTCTCGGTCGGTTCCCTGGTCACCGCGCAGGTGGTCGTCGCCGCCCGGCTGATCGACGGAGACCCGGCGCGTACCTGGCCGGTGGTGCTGCTCCTGCTCGCCTTCGGAGCACTCGTCGGGCTGGTCAACGGCCTCATCACCACCCGGCTGCGGGTGCCGTCGTTCATCACCACCCTCGGCATGTTCCTGATCCTGGTCGGGGCGGTCTACCTGTGGTCCGACGGTGCACCGAAGGGTGGGCTCTCCGAGGAGTTCCGGCGGTTCGGCCGGCGCGCGTTCGAGGACGTGCCGGTGCTCGGCCGCATGCCGTACGCGCTGCTGGTCCTGTTGGTCCTGGCGGTGGTGGCCGTGCTGCTGATGCGGTCCGACTTCGGCCGGACGCTGGTCGCCGTCGGCGACAATCCGCGCACCGCCGAGTTGAGCGGCGTACGCGTGTGGCGTACCCGGACGATCGCCTTCATCCTCAGCGGGCTCGCGGCGGCCGTGGCGGCGATCCTGCTGGGCGGCTACAGCGGCGTCTCGTTCCAGGCCGGAGCGGGCCTGGAGTTCGGTGCCATCACCGCGGTCGTCCTCGGTGGCGTCGCTCTGGGCGGGGGCCGCGGCGCGGTCGTCGGCGCGATGCTCGGGGCGCTGACCCTCGAACTGCTCTTCGCCCTCATGAATTTCTACGGCGTCTCCGGCGCCCTCAGGTCGGCCGTCCAGGGCGGGATCATCCTGCTCGCCGTGGCGGTCTCCGCAACTCGTTCTTCGTCGAGATAAAGGGGAACCATAGTGCGACGTTTCATGGCGGCGCTGGCCGCTGTCACCCTGCTGTCCGTCACCGCCTGTTCCACCGACGAGCCGGCCGCCGGCCCCTCGGGCAGTGCCCCCGCCGCCGGTTCGGGCACCGGGGACCAGTCGAAGTTCTTCGTGCAGGCCGATTACGACGCGGAGCTCGCGCTGCTCGACGCCGCCGCCACGGGCCCGGCCGACAAGCCGTGGGAGCAGGTGCTCAACCCGACGATGGTGGACACCGCCAAGTTCAAGAAGAAGGGCCCGCACAAGATCTGCTTCTCCAACGCGGCCCTGAACAACCCGTGGCGGCAGGTCGGGTTCAAGACCATGCAGGCCGAGGTCGAGGCACAGAAGAGCCGCATCAAGGAGTTCGTGCACGTCGACGCCGAAGGCAAGGACCAGAAGCAGATCGCGGACATCAACGACCTGCTCGGCAAGGGCTGCGACGCGCTCATCGTCTCGCCCAACACCACCGCCACTCTCACCCCGGCCGTCGAGGCGGCCTGCCAGGCGGGTCTGCCGGTCATCGTCTTCGACCGTGGCGTCAACACGAAGTGCCCGGTGACCTTCATCAACCCCATCGGGGGTTACGGGTTCGGTCACGTCGGCGCTGAGTTCGTCAGTCAGAAGATGAAGCCCGGCGGGAAGGTCCTCGCCCTGCGGATCCTGCCTGGTGTCGACGTTCTGGAAACCCGGTGGTCGGCGGCGAAGGTGGCGTTCGACAAGGCGAAGGTCGACGTCGTGGGTGTCGAGTTCACCGACGGTGACCCGGCCAAGACGAAGAAGATCGTGGATGACTACATTCAGCGTTACGGGACGATCGACGGTGTCTGGATGGACGCCGGAGCGGTGGCCGTCGCGGCGGTCGAGGCGTTCCAGGACGCGGGTAAGCCCGTTCCGCCGATGAACGGTGAGGACCAGCTCGACTTCCTGAAGATCTGGAAGGACAAGCAGCTCACCGCGATCGCGCCGACCTACCCGACCTACCAGTGGCGTACGCCGATCATCGCCGCGCTGCGGATCCTCGACGGCGAGCAGGTCTCCAACCCGTGGAAGCTGCCGCAGCCGACCGTCACCCAGGACAACCTGGACCGGTACCTCGATCCGAGCATGCCGCCGCTGCACTACGCGATGTGCGGCTGCACCGACCTGCCCGGTTACCCGCAGCGCTGGAAGTAGGTTCCGGGTGTACGCCATCGGTGTCAACCCCTGGGTGTGGGCCTCGCCGGTCGACGACGAGGCCCTGGCCGAGCTGATCCCACGGATCGCCGAGTTCGGCTTCGACGCCGTCGAGCTGCCGATCGAGCAGCCCGGTGACTGGGACCCGGTCCGTACCCGGGACCTGCTGGCCGCGCACGGCCTCGCCGCCGCCGGGGTCTGCGCGGTCACCCCGCCGGGGCGGGACCTGGTGGACGCCGCACCGGCCGTCGTGGAGTCGACAGTGGCGTACCTCAAGGGATGCGTGGCGAGCGCCGCGGCCGTCGGCGCCCCGTGCGTCGGCGGCCCGGTGTACGCCTCGGTCGGCCGCACCTGGCGGATGTCACCGACGGCTCGCGCCGCCTGCTACGCCGACTTCCGGCGGGCCCTGGCGCCGGTGGCCGAGCGGGCGGGCGAGTGCGGGGTGAGCATCGGCGTCGAGGCGTTGAACCGCTACGAGACGAGCGTCGTCAACACGATCGAGCAGACGGTCGAGCTGATCGACGGCCTACCGCCGAGCGTCGGCATCATGATCGACACGTATCACATGAACATCGAGGAGGCCGACCCCTACGCGGCCCTCGCGGTCGCCGGCCCGCACATCAAGCACGTCCAGGTCAGCGGCACCAACCGGGGTGCTCCCGGTGCCGACCACTTCGACTGGCCCCGGTTCTTCACGGTCCTGCGGGACACCGGCTACCAGGGCGCGATCTGCATCGAGTCGTTCACGGCGGAGAACGAGACCATCGCCACCGCCGCGGCGATCTGGCGCCCGTTGGCCCCCTCCCAGGACCGCCTCGCCACGGACGGCCTGCGCTATCTCCGGGAGATCCTCGGCTGACCGGCGCCGCGCGCCAACCCCGCGCTCGTTGAGGCGATCCGCCACCCCCATCCCTTTGTCATGTCAGGAGCACCGTCCCGTGTCCTCGTCCCTTCCGCCGCTGCGCCGAATGCTGGCCGGCGCCGCCGCGACAGCGTTGACCGCGCTGGTCGTGGTGGCCGCCTCGGCGTCCCCGGCCTCCGCTGCCACCACCACCCTCTACGCGTCGCCCGCTGGCACCGGCACCAGTTGCTCGGCCAGCCAACCGTGCTCGCTGACCGCCGCCCAGGCCGCGGTCCGGGCGAGCAACGCCACGATGTCCGGTGACATCGTCGTGCAGTTGGCCGATGGCGTGTACCGGCTCTCGTCGCCGATGCGCCTGACCGCTGCCGACTCCGGCAACAACGGCTATCAGGTGATCTGGCGGGCGGCGCCGTCCGCCCGTCCGACGATCACCGGTGCCCGGGCCGTCACCGGTTGGTCGCAGGTCGACTCCGGCAGGAACATCTGGCGTGCCAACGTCGGCGCGGGGCTCGACTCCCGCCAGCTCTACGTCAACGGGGCCGTCGCCACCCGGGCGCGCACCGCCGTGAACCGCTCCGACTTCACCTTCACCACGGCCGGCATGCGGTTCAGCAACAGCGCTCTCAACTATCTCAACAACCTCGGCAACCAGAACCGGGTCGAGGTGGAGAGCGTCGGCTCGTTCACCGACCGGTACTCGCCGGTGCAGAGCATCAGCGGCAACTTCCTCACGATGCAGCAGCCCGCGTGGAACAACAACACCTTCGGGTTCGACACCCTCTCCAGCCCGCACCGCGCCGGTCCCTTCTACCTGACCAACGCGTACGAGTTCCTGGACTCACCGGGGGAGTGGTATCTCAACCCGGGCAACGGTCAGCTCAACTACATCCCGCTCGCGGGGCAGAACATGAGCTCCGTCAGCGTGGAGTTGCCGCAACTCCAGTCCCTGGTGAACGTCGGTGGCACCTACGACGCGCCCGCGCACCACATCTCGTTCAGCGGCATCACCTTCACGGGCACCAGTTGGCTCGGCCCCAGCAGCAGCAACGGCTTCGCCGACCAGCAGACCGGCGCGCACATCACCGGCACCTGGGCGCGTCCGTCCGACGCGTTGACCTCCTGCCAGGCCGGTTGCCCCCAGTTCGAGGCCACCCGGCCGAACTGGAACCAGATGCCCGCCGCCGTGCAGGTGTCGGCGGCCAACACCATCACCTTCAGCGACTCGCAGTTCGTCAACCTCGGGCAGACGGCCATCGGCATCGGTAACGACGCCAACGCCCACGCCAGCGGTGTCGGCCTGGGCGCCAGCAACATCACCGTCACCCGATCCGAGATCGCCCGGAACTCCGCCGGCGGCATCGTGGTCGGCGGCGTACGCGCCGACGCGCACCACCCCGGCGACCAGCGGATGGTCAACCGCAACATCACCGTGAGCAACAACCGGGTGCACGATCTCGGCCTGGAGTACCGGGGGGTCGTCTCGATCCTGACCACCTACGTGAACACGTCGCTGATCTCGCACAACGAGGTCTACAACATGCCGTACACCGGTCTGTCGGTCGGCTACGGCTGGGGCGCCAACGACGCCGGCGGTAGCCAGCACTACGCGAACCGGGGCCTGTACAACTACCAGCCGCGCTACACCACGGCGACCACCGCGGCCAACAACCAGGTCATCGGCAACTACGTCCACGACGTGATGCAGCAGATGACCGACGGCGGGTGCATCTACACCCTGTCGGCGAACCCGGGCGGCACCATCAACGAGAACTACTGCCTGCGGACCAACGGCTGGTTCGGGCTCTACTTCGACGAGGGTTCCCGCTACTACACCGCCCGCAACAACGTGTTCTCCTCCACCGGCACCTGGGCCACCGCCAACTACTGGTACGCGGAGAACATGGGCAACTTCACCGTCACCAACAACTGGTCGACGAACAACTCCACGAACGTGACCAACGGCGATCGCGGCAACGTCGTCAACGGCAACGTCACGGTCAGCAACGGCAGTTGGCCGTCGGGCGCGCAGACGGTGATCAACACGGCTGGCGTGCAGAGCGGCGGCAGCACCAACCCGCAGAACGTGCAGATCGTGGGCGTCCAGTCGGGCCGGTGCGCCGAGATCGGCAACTCCAGCACGACCAACGGCACGCAGGCCCAGATCTGGGACTGCATCAGCTCCGTCACCAACCAGCGGTGGACCCACACCGCCAGCCGGCAGCTCATGGTCTACGGCACCAAGTGCCTGGACGCCTCCGGCCAGGGGACCACCAACGGCACCACGGTGGTGATCTGGGACTGCAACGGCCAGGCCAACCAGCAGTGGAACGTCAACGCCAACGGCACGATCACCGGCGTGCAGTCGGGCCTGTGCCTCGACGCGAACGGCGCCGGAACGGCGAACGGCACGAAGTTGATCCTCTGGTCCTGCAACGGCGGCACCAACCAGCAGTGGCAGCTGCGCAGCTGATACTGCGGCGTGCGTCAACAGGTCCGGGCCGGGGCGACACCGCCCCGCCCGGGCCTGCGCGGTTACGGCTCCTCGACCACGCTCAGCCCGGTCGAGGAGCCGTTCCGTAGGCCCGTGCATGGTCTCGTCGGTCGCCACCCAGATCCGGTGGTCGTCACGGCTAGCGCTGCTGGTGGCGTCGGTGGAGAACAACGACGAGGGCTCCCCGTCGACCACTGCAACAAACCTGCAAGCGCTAACCCTTGCCTTGAGGGAAACCGCTTTCCTACGATTGCGTTACATCGATGTTTCATTCATGAGCCCGGGTGATCGCATTTAGGGCGATGCCAGCAGTGGGTGCCGATTGCGCGACGCCCACTGCGTTCACCAGGGGCAAGGGGATGTCGAGGACAGCCTGGCGATTTACTACCGCCAATTTCTGAGACGCGAGGTTCCGGCCGGTCGCGACGGCCGTCGCGTTGCGTCGGCAAAGACCAGACGAATGCGAAGTGAGGCGAGATGAGACGAGCAGTTTCGGTACGACTACCGGCAGCGCTGGCCACGGCAGCCGTGGGAATCGCGGTCGTGGTTGCCATGCCGACCCCTCAGGCGTCGGCGGCGGTCGGCAGCGCCACCGGCTACGCCACCCAGAACGGTGGGACCACCGGCGGAGCGGGTGGGCAGACGGTGCGGGCCACGACCGGCACGGCGATCCACGCGGCGCTGTGCGGCCGGGCCAGCAGCAGCACCCCGATCACCATCGAGGTCACCGGGACCATCAACCACGGCAACACCACCAAGGTGTCGGGGTCGAGCTGCAACACCGCGGCGGGCGTGATCGAGCTCAAGCAGATCAGCAACGTCACCATCATCGGGGTCGGCAGCGGAGCCGTCTTCGACCAGCTCGGCATCCACATCCGCGACTCCAGCAACATCATCATCCAGAACGTGACCATCCGGAACGTCAAGAAGTCCGGCTCACCCACCTCCAACGGTGGAGACGCCATCGGCATGGAGAGCACGGTCCGCAACGTCTGGGTCGACCACGTCACCCTGGAGGCGTCGGGCGGGGAGTCCGAGGGGTACGACGGCCTCTTCGACATGAAGGACAACACGCAGTACGTGACCCTGTCCTACAGCATCCTGCGCAACTCCGGTCGCGGCGGCCTCGTCGGCTCCAGCGAGAGCGACCTCTCGAACGGCTTCATCACCTATCACCACAACCTGTACGAGAACATCGACTCCCGTACGCCGTTGCTGCGCGGCGGCACGGCCCACATCTACAACAACCACTACGTGAGCCTGCACGAGTCCGGCATCAACTCGCGGGCCGGCGCCAAGGCCAAGGTGGAGAACAACTACTTCCGTGACTCGAAGGACGTCCTCGGCACCTTCTACACCAACGAGCGCGGCTTCTGGCAGGTCAGCGGCAACATCCTCGACAACGTGACCTGGTCTGGCACCGGCAGCGAGAACTACCCCGCCGGCCCCAACCTGACGTCCACCACCACTGTCAGCATCCCGTACCCGTACAGCCTCGACGGCGCGAGCTGCGTGCCGGACATCGTTCGGCAGACGGTGGGCGCCAACACGGGTCTGCGGGTGTCGAACGGCAGTTGCTCACCGCAGACCCCACCGCCGACCACACCGCCGCCGACCACGCCCCCACCCACCACGCCGCCGCCGACCACGCCCCCACCCACCACACCTCCGCCCAGTGGGACCAACCTCAGCCTGGGTGCCAGTGCCGACGGCTCCAGCAAGGCCAGCGGAACGAGCTACGGCAACGTGCGCGACGGCAACATCAGCAGCTACTGGTCACCGGCCGGCTCGACCGGCTCCATCTCGATCAAGTGGGGCTCGGCCACCCGGGTTTCCCGAGTGATCATTCGTGAGCCGTCGGGGACCCAGGGCTCCATCGGGTCCTGGCAGCTGGTCAACCACGACACCGGAGCCGTCCTGGCCTCGGGCAGCGGGGCGGGCTCCATCAGCTTCTCCGCTACGTCGTTGAGCAAGATCACCTTCAAGATCAACAGCTCCAGCGGTACGCCCCGGGTCGGCGAGTTCGAGACGTACGCCAGCTAGGGCGGTTTCCGATCGCGGGCGCTGCCGCGCTCCGGACTCAGGAGCGCGGCAGCATGCCCACGAGCGACGTGATGATCGCGACCCGCAGGGCTGTCCGCAGGTCGACCTGGTGGACCGCGAGCGCCGGCTCGGACTCGTAGACGGCGAGCAGGCTCGGCGGTGGCGAGGTGTAGGCGGACAGCGCGCCACCCACGAGCAGGGCGTTCAGGCAGAACAGCTCGGCGCGGTCGCCGACCTCGGGCAGGTGCCGCCGGACCAGGTCGGCCATCACCGCGAGGTTGCCCAGCGAGGCCCGCTTGTGTCGGCGGACCACCTCGACCGACACGTTGTGCTCAAGCACCCCGCCCTGCGCGCCATAGAGATCACAGAGCACGGTCTGGGCGGCGAGCGACCGACTGAGCACGTCGGCCACCTGCTCCGCCCGTTCCAACGCGGACCGGCCCAGGTCGACGCCGTGGGCCAACTCCTGGTCAAGCTCGGCCAGCCAGGTCGTCGTCCGGTCGTCCATCAGGTCGAGCAGCACCGCCTCGCGGGACTCGAAATAGCGCAGCACCGCCGTCTTGGCCAGGCCGACCCGCCGGCTCAGCTCGTTCAGGGTCACCTCGGCGACCGGCATCTCGTCGAGCATCGCCGAAGTGGTCTCCAGGATCGCCCGGCGCCGGATCTCACGCTGCTCCTCGCTGCGCGCCCGCTGGAACGTCATGACGTCAACCCTAGCTTAGGTACCGGCGGTCCCTTGACATCGTACCGGCGGTACATTACCGTTCGAGCATAAGCTACCGGCGGTACATTGGGGAGCCTGAAATGAAGTGGACCGAGCAGCAGATTCCACGCCAGGACGGCCGGGTGGCCGTGGTCACCGGCGCCAACACCGGACTCGGCTTCGAGACCGCCCGGCTGCTCGCCGAGCGCGGGGCCTCAGTCGTCCTGGCCGTGCGCGACACCGGGAAGGGCAAGCTGGCCGCCGCCCGGATCAACGGCGACGTCTCCGTACGGGAGCTGGATCTGACCTCGCTGGAGTCGGTACGCGCCGCCGCCGACGGCCTGCGCGCCGCCCACCCGAGGATCGACCTGCTCATCAACAACGCCGGCGTGATGTACACCCCGAAGCAGACCACCCGCGACGGCTTCGAGATGCAGTTCGGCACCAACCACCTGGGCCACTTCGCCCTCACCGGCCTGCTGCTCGACCTGCTGCTGCCCGTGCCCGGCTCCCGGGTGGTCACGGTCAGCAGCACCGGCCACCGCATCCGCGCGGCCATCCACTTCGACGACCTGCAGTGGGAACGGTCCTACGGCCGGGCTGCCGCCTACGGCCAGTCGAAGCTCGCCAACCTGATGTTCACCTACGAGCTGCAGCGTCGGCTCGCCGCACACGGCACCACCGTCGCGGTGGCCGCACACCCCGGCGTCTCCAACACCGAACTGACCCGCAACACCCCGTCGGTCGTCCGCCGGCCGGTCACCTGGCTCGCCCCGGTGATCACGCAGCCCGCGACGGCGGGCGCGCTACCCACCCTGCGGGCCGCCACCGACCCGTCCGTCCTCGGCGGGCAGTACTACGGCCCCGACGGCCTGGGCGAGGTGCGCGGCCACCCGAGGCTGGTCACGTCCAGCCCCGAGTCCTACGACGTGACAGTGCAGCAACGCCTCTGGGCCGTCTCGGAAGATCTCACCGGCGTGCGGTTCCCGGTGGGTCAGGCAGCCGTCGCGGCGTGACCGTGCCACGGGCACCCGTCACGAGGGCGTGGCCGGCAGGGTGTCCATGAAGGAACTGACCGAGAATACGGCCCGGCCCGGTCCGGCCGGGCCGTATCCGGGTGGGCTGGACAGGCCGTTGGCGTCCATCGTCGCCCGGTAGACCTCCAGCAGGCGGACGTGATATTCGAGCGGTGCACCCTCGGGGTTGGCTCGGCCGAGCGGCGTGGTGGGCTCCGGGCACCAGGTGGTGAACCTCGGCGTGATGCCACGCGACATGAAGTATTCGAGCCCCGTGGCGGTGGAGTCGATCGCCTCGCTCACGCTCGCGAAGCCGTGCGGGGCCGCCATCTCGATGCCCGCCACGAAGTTCGGGATCACGTTGCCCGGCCCGAAGACCTCGGCGGAGTCGAGGATGCGGCGGTGCCACTCCTCCCGGCCGACGTAGCGCTCCTTGCCCGGGCAGTACAACTCGAACAGCCGCTTGTCCCACACCTCGTAGTTGGGGTGGTAGATGCGGATCCCGTAGTCGTGGAAACGCTGCACGTCGGCTCGCGGCAGCGCCTGGGCGACGACCTTGCCGATCCACCGCCCGGGAAACCGCTCCTCGATCGCCTGCGCGTACCGGCCGTAGAAGTCCGCCTCAGCCAGCCCGTCGACCTGCGAGGTGATGCTCCCGCCAGTCAACGTGTACGCCTGCGAGGCGCGGTCGGTGTCGTACCGGTCGATGATCTCCAGGGCCTCCAGCACCTCGTCCACGGGCTTGACACCGGTGTAGGGCCGACCCGCCTGCTTGTGCTGGCGCCAGTTGTGGTTGATGTCGCAGTACTGGCACTCCTCCTTGGCACCGAAGTACTGGCAGACCCGGAACGCGGTCAGGTAGATGAGATAGCCCCACTGGATCGTCGGGGCGACCTCCATCACCGACTTGCCGTTGGCGAGCGTGTGGCGGTAGTAGGCCGGCATGGGCGGCAGCCCGACATCGGCGATCGGCCGTCCGTCCAGGAACAGCCGCAGTCGACCGTCGCCGTCGGTCCCGACCCGGTACGGCGAGCTCGGATTGATGCGGACCGAAACGACGGTACGACGTAGCTCGTACGGACCCCCGGTGAGCACGATCTCCTCGGGCGGCCGACGCAGCGCGGCCGTCCCCAACTCCGGCAGCGTCCGATGATCGAAGGAGAAGATGAAGTACGACTTCGGCTTGACCGTCCCGCTCTCGTTGTCGGTCAGCGCCGCGTCGTCGAAGGCGAGCCCGCCGCGCAGCAGATCCTCCTTGAGGACCGCCTCTCGTGGCACCTGCGGAAAGCGGCTCATCAGCTCTTCGACGAGGTCTGTGCGCGACGTCATGCGGTCCTCCTGAAAGGCGGTACGCCGGACCGGGTGGCCCGCGCCACCCGGTCCCGGTCGGTTCAGCTCTGCTTGGTCTCCCAGAAGATCTTCGAGATCTCCTCGATCTTCCCGAGGAGCCGGTCCGCGACGGCCGGGTCAGCGGCGCCCTTCGCGCCACCGGCGCCGGCCAGCTTGGTGGCCTCGTTGAAGAGGCTGTGCAGCTCGGGGTACTTCTCGAAGTGCGGCGCCTTGAAGTAGTCGGTCCACAGGACCCAGAGGTGGTGCTTGACCAGCTCGGCCCGCTGTTCCTTGATGAGCAGCGATCGGGTGCGGAACTCCGGGTCGTCGCTGGCCTGGTACTTCTCGGAGATCGCCTTGATCGACTCGGCCTCGATGCGGGCCTGCGACGGGTCGTAGACGCCGCAGGGCAGGTCGCAGTGTGCGCTCGCGACGGTGCGCGGGCGCAGAAGGCGTGGCAGGTACATCAGATTTCCTCCGGCGGCAGTGCTGGGGTGACGGACGTCCGGCGAAACAGCTCGTCCGCCTTCCGGCCGTCAACGTGATCCACCACCCGACGCTAGAACCTGAACCGCGGTTCATGTCAAGCTGCCGGGCCCAGGCCTCGGCCTTCAGTCCCTTTCGGTGCGCTGTCTGCGGATGAGAGCCAGCAGAGCGGCATGTGTCTGCTCGTCCGCGGCGGCGACGAGGCCTTCGCCGCCAGCGTGCAACGGCCGGCCGTCGATCCCGGTCACCACACAACCGGCCGCCTCGCAGAGGGCGATGCCGGCCGCGAAGTGGACGCTCTGGCGCAGGTCGCGGCCGTCCGTCACGTAGGCGGCGCGTCGGCCGGCAGCGACCCAGGCCACGGCCAGGGTGGTGGAGACCACACGTGGGCGGAACTGTGCGATGAAGCCGTCGTCGGCGAGCATCCGGGCGGCCAGGAACACGTCCCGGTGAGGAAACGGTGGATCAAGATTGACGTCGACCAGCGTCGACTCGGCCGACGGCACGAGTCGTTGGTCCGTCCCTGCGCGTCGGACGTACGAGGCGACGCCGTCGGTCCAGAAAACCTCCTCGCTGAACGGGTCCGCCGAGGCGGCCACGGCGAGGTGTGTGCCGGTGCGTAGAGCGACGTTGACCGAGACCAGCATCGTCCGCGCGCTGTAGTTCAGCGTGCCGCACAACGGGTCGACCAGCCAGGTACGTCCGTTTCCGCCGGTGCCCGTGCGTCCGCTCTCCTCGCCCAGCAGGCCGTCGTCCGGACGTGGCGCCCGCAGGACGTCGAGGATGGCCTTCTCCGCCTCGATGTCGGCGGTGGTGGCGAAGTCGGTGCCGATCTTCGCGAAGCGCGTCAGCGAGGATCCGTACTGCGAACGGACCACCGCGGCTCCGGCCTCCGCCGCCTCGATGGCCAGCGCATGGTCTGTGGTGGACAACGGTCACTCCGCCGGTTCGGTGATCGGGGCATGACTGACGACCGCAGTCATGATCATTGGGGCGTCGCCGTCACACTGGTTGACCGAGACCGCGATCCATCGGCCTCCGGTCGCCGTGGGCCCCCAGACCGTCAGGTCGCCGAAGCAGTCCAGGTCGCCCAGCGCCTGGAACAGTGCCGGCAGGGGTGCGCGGGCCTGGTGCCGAAACAGCGGCACGCGCATGGAGACCTTGCGGTGCGGGCCCCACCGATGGTCCGACTCCCGGACGACGAGAGCCAGGTTCGCCTCGGCGGCATCCTCGGCCTGGTTCCATTCGGCGCCGTACACGCCCGTGAGGGCTTCGCTCTCCCACAGCGGGATGATCCGAAAACCCGCGCCCCGGGTGCCGGTCCACTCCCCGGTGGCCGGGTCACCCTCGCTGACCGTCGCGCCGCTGGTGGGCAGATCCGCGGCGAGCAACGTCTCGATGTCGGACACCGCCCGAGTGGTGTCGAACACCTCACCGGCCCGGCCCGTCACCGGGCGACCCGTCCCACCGCTGTCGGCCTGTGCCACATCGTTCGCACTGCCTGCCTCCCTCAGCCTCCGGCCCCTGATCATCGTCCACGTCACCGCCGTCCGGTCAGCGAGGGCCGGACGCCGTCCGTGCCGAGGGGCGGACGCAGCGGGGCGTAGGTCAGGAGACCGCAGCCTTCACCAGCTCGGTGACCTTCTTCTCCACCGCGGGGCTCCACTTCTGCAACGCGTACGCCACCGGCCACAGGTCTCCGTCGTCGAGGTTGGCCGCGTCCTGGAAGCCCACCGTCGAGTACCGGTAGTTGAACTTGCCGGAGTCCTGGAAGAAGACGACGATCTTGCCGTCCGCGTTCGCGTAGGCGGGCATCCCATACCAGGTCTTGGGCGTCAGCTCCGGGGCGGCCGCGGTCACCGTCACGTGCACGCGCTCGGCGAGCGCGCGATCGTCCGGCTCCATCTGCGCGATCCGGTCGAGGATCGCCTGCAGCCCGTCGGCCTTCTTGGCGCCCTTCTTGCCCTCGGCGCGCAGCTCGGCGGCGCGCTCCTTCATCGCGGCCCGCTCGTCGGCGCTGAAGCCGTCGGAGGTGGTCGTGGAGGTCTTCGCGGACATATCTAGGCTCCCTCTCGTTGGTCAGGTCAGGCGCGCTGCCGGTGACCTGGGAAAAGGCTAGGCCGGGTCGTGCCCGTCGGGCTTCTCGATTCCTGATCGGTTTCGCCGCTCGGACGGACACGAGCTCGGGACGGCGGGGCGGCAGGCACCGTCAGGGCGTCCGGGCGGTGATTCGGACACATGGGTGGGGGAGAGGCTTCGTGACCTTCAGTGAGAGCGTGCGTTCGGCCTTTCGGCGTGGTGAAACCGACGCTGTGGTGCGGATGAGTGAGGCCGAGATCGAGCGGGCCCAGGCGGCCGGTGACCCGGCGGGTGAGGTGGAGGCCCGCTACAGCCTGGCCCGGGTGGCGATCCGCGGCGGCGACCTGGCGGGCGGCGAAGCGCGGGCCCGGGAAGCTCTGGAGGTGGCGCTGCGCTCCGGCGACCGCAGCCTGGAGGAACGGCCGAGGCACGTGCTGGCCGGCGTGGCGCGCATGTCCGGCGATCTGCTGCGGGCTCGGGACCTGTACCGGGAGAGCATCGCGCTCAACGAGTCGCTGGGCCGGCCGATGATGGTCAACTCCGAGTTCCACAACCTCGCGTTCTGTGAGCTGGGGCTGGGCAATCTCGAAACGGCGAGGGCACTGTTCGCCGAGAACCGCGAGCGGGTGTTCGCCAACGGCTGGGCAGACTTCGTGCCGTACGTCTGCGTCGCGGGCGCCGCGCTCGCGACGGCCGAGGGCGATCACGCGCGGGCGGCGCTGATGATCGGTGTCGCGGACGCCGCGTTCACGGCCCTGGGCCAGGTGCCGGACCCGGACGACGCGGCCGACCTCGCCACGATGCGTACCGCCGCGATCGAGGCGCTCGGCCGCGCCGCCTTCGACGCGGAGTACGCGGCGGGTCAGGGCCTCGAACCACGGGCGGCCTTCGCGCGCGACCAGCGCTGAGGGCCGGTGACCGCTGGTCGCCGGTCAGGCGTCGACCGACGTCCGGTACGCCCCAGGGCGCGATGTCTGACGGGCGAGGCCACTGTCGACTACGACGCCTCTCGGGCTGCCGCGATGGTCCGTCCGCGCTCCGACTCGGGAAAACGGTCGAGCATGGCGCGTACCTCGTCGGCGCTGACGTTCGCGCCGAACATCTCGCTGCCCGGTTCGAGCCGTACCCCCTCGGCCAGGGGGCCCGCGACGACCGGATCGAAGCCGAGCGCGTCCACAAGGGAGGCGACCGCCGTGACGGCGGTGGTGTCGTCGCCGGCGACCGCGATGGCCTTGCGGCCGGTCGTCCCCGCCGGCCGCGCCTCATCCTCAAGATCGTGGTAGCCCATGTGGTTGAAGGCCTTGACGACGCGCGAGTCGGACAGGAAGGCCTGGACGATCTCGCTCGACGACGTGTGCGGATCGGTGAGGTCCGCGCGGATACCGTCGATCTCCCACCAGTAGTTCATGGCATCGACGACGAGCTTGCCGCGCAGTGCGTCGACGGGAACGCTGCGGTACTTGCCCAGCGGGAGGGCGAGGATGACGATGTCGGCGTCCGCTGCCGCGTCACCCGCGGTGGTGGCTACCGCCCCCGGCGCGAGCACCTCGACGGTGAGGGCGATCTTCGCGGGGTCGCCGGAGCCGGCGACCAGCACCCGGTAGCCGGCGGCGACGGCGAGACGGGCGAGCACAGTGCCCACCTTGCCGGCCCCGAGGATGCCGAGGGTTACCGGCCGGCTCCGGTCGTTGTCGAACATGTCGTCCTTCCGGTACGAAGTGCGTGCGATGGTCAGCTCGCCAGGATGTCGCGGACCATGGGGATCACCTTGGATCCGTACAGTTCCACGGCGCGCATCCGGGCACTCACCGGTTGCGCCCCGGCCGAGTAGATGAGGTCGAACCGGCCGACGCCGAGGCTGCGGATCGCGCGGGCCATCCGGCGGGCCACGGTCTCCGGGGAGCCGATGTAGAGCGAGCCGTTCTCCACCTCGGAGTCGAACTCCTGGCGGCGGATCGGTGGCCAGCCCCGCAGCGCGCCGATGCGGTTGCGCATCACGCGGTAGTGCGGCCAGTACACCTCCTTGGCCTCCTCGTCGGTGTCGGCGATGAAGCCCGGCGAGTGCATTCCGACCGGGTGCGCCGTCGTGCCGAGTTGATCGGCCGCCCGGCGGTACAGGTCGATGTAGGGCGCGAAGCGCTCGGGCGCGCCACCGATGATGGCGAGCATGAGCGGAAGGCCGTACTTGGCGGTGCGGACGACCGACTGCGGCGAGCCACCGACGCCGACCCAGGTGCTCAGGTGACCCGACTCCGTCTTGGGGAAGACGTCGGCGTTCTCCAGGGGCGCACGCAGGGTGCCGCTCCAGGTGACCGGCTTCTCGTCCAGCAACTTCACGAACAGCTCGATCTTCTCCTCGAACAGCGTGTCGTAGTCGCGCAGGTCGTAGCCGAAGAGGGGGAACGACTCCGTGAACGACCCGCGACCGAGGATCACCTCGGCCCGGCCGTGGGACAGCGCGTCGACGGTGGCGAAGCGCTGGAACACCCGGACCGGGTCGTCGGAGCTCAGCACCGTCACGCCGGAGGCCAGCCGGATCCGCGACGTACGGGTGGCGATACCGGCCAGCACCGTCTCCGGCGTCGACACCGAGTACTCCGGCCGGTGGTGCTCGCCCAGGGCGATGACGTCGACGCCGAGCTGGTCGGCGAGCACCGCCTCGTCGACGACCTGCCGGATCGCGGCGGCGTGGGAGACGAGCTTGCCGGAGTCGTCCTCCGGTACGTCGCCGAACGTGTCGAGGCCGAACAACAGATCAGACATGGGTGGGCTCCTTCGCCAGCAGCTCCCGGACCCGCGGCGCGACCTCACTGCCCAGCAGTTCGATGGTGCGCGCGCGTGCCTCGCGGGGCAGGTGCATGATGTCGTACTTCAGGTCGAAGCGGCTCAGTCGCAGGTCGCGGGCGACCGTGGCGATCTTCTGCGCCACCGTCTCGGGTGACCCGACGAAGAGCGCCCCGTGGTCGATTTCGGCCTCGTAGCGCGCGCGGTCGGGTTTGTAGAAGCCGCGTTCCTCGGCCAGCGCGGCCACCACCGGCTGCCAGTATCGCCACCACGTCTCCACCGCCTCCTCGTCGGTGTCTGCGACAAGGCCGAGAGAGTGCTGCCCGATTGGCTGCGGGGTATGCCCGAACTGTTCCAGCGCCTTGGTGTAGAGCTCGACGTGGCCGGCGAACCGCTGGGGTCGCCCGCCGATGATCGCGAGCATCAGTGGGAGTCCGTGCCGGGCGGCGCGGATCACCGAGTTCGGGCTTCCTCCGACGCCGATCCACGTCGGGATGCCGCCCGGCTGCATCCGTGGGTGCAGGCGCTGCTCGACCAGAGCACTTCGCACGGTGCCGGACCAGGTGACCGGTTCGTCCCGTTGGAGCCGCAGGAAGAGGTCCAGCTTCTCCTCGAACAACCGCTCGTAGTCGGTCAGGTCGTAGCCGAACAGCGGGAACGACTCGGTGGCCGACGCGCGTCCGAGAACCATCTGGGCGCGCCCGTTGGACACCGCGTCGAGGGTCGCGAACTCGTGGTACAGGCGTACCGGGTCGTTCGTGCTGAGCACCGTGACCGAGGTGCCGAGGCGAATCCTCTCGGTGGCCGTCGCGGCCGCCGCGAGCAGGACGGGTGTCGCCGAGTCGTTGTGGCCTTCCCGGTAGTGCTCGCCGACGCTGAACACGTCGAGCCCGACCGACTCGGCGAGTCGCGCCTCGTTGACGAGGAGCCGGACGGTCTCGGCGTCGCTCAGGACGCGGCCGCCGTCGGTGGCCACCTCCCCGAACGAGTTGAGCCCCAGCTCGAAGCCTGTTGCTGCCATCGTCTCCTCCTGCCGGTTGACGTGTCAATCATGCTAACTTGGCGATTGACACGTCAATTCCCGGGAGAATGACATGACGGACACCACACCCGGCCGGCGGGGAGGACGCCAGCTCCCGACCGCCGAGGAGCTACGCATCTGGCGGGACTTCATCGAGACGACGGCAGCGCTGAGTTCGCGCCTGGAGTCCCGCCTGCAGGGCGACTCTGCGTTGTCGACGGGGGACTACGCCGTGCTGCTCGCTCTCAGCGAGGCGCAGGGCCAGGCGATGCGGTCCTCCGAACTCGCGTCACACATCGGCTGGGAGCGGAGCCGCCTCTCCCACCACCTGGGGCGGATGGAGCGACGGGGCCTGATCCGGCGCCAGGAGTGCGCCACCGTGCCCCGGGGAGCCGAGGTGCTGCTCACCAAGGTCGGAGCCGACGCGTTCGCCGGGGCCACCTTTCCGCACCTGCGCGCCATCCGTGAACTCTTCGTGGACGCCCTCACACCGGATCAGATCGTCGCGGCGGGCGAGATCGCCGCGGCGCTGCGAGCGCGCCTCGACGTCGTGGGCAAGGGCTGATCTCTCATCTGGCGAGCTGTGCGAGCACCGTGGCGTCGCTGATCGTGTCGTCGGCGGCCAGCATGAACGCCTTGGACAGGATCGTCGACAGCATCGGGTCGTCGTCGAACGGCAGGTGCAGCCGGCCGGTGCGGTCGCGCGCCGCGACGATGCACAGGTACGCGTCGTCGGGCTCCATCAGGATGTTGCCGGACCCGAGGTGGATCCGATACGCGCGGATGGTGCCGCGGACGTGCAGGTGCCGCTCGGAGAGGCTCACCCGGTCGGCGATGGTCGTGCGTGGCAGCAGCCGGGCCAGCGCGTCTCGGCGTACCTGCGCGGACGGGGTCAACTCCGCGATGGCCGTGCTGTGCCAGTAGGCGTGGAAGCGGTCCTCGCCGCGGTCGGCCCACTGCGGGTCGCTGGCGATCGAGGTGACGCCGACGAACAGGTCCACGTCGCGCATGGACTCGCTGAACACCAACGGTGGCACGTCGACGACCGGCGTCGGTTGCCACGTCGCGCCGTCGCGTCGGGCGAAACGAACCTGGTCGGTGGAGCAGTACTCGACGTCGTAGCGGCGTTCATCCGCGTTGTCGACCAGTTGGTGGTGGAACGACACCCGCCACGCACCACCGCCGAAGGGCTTGGTGGCTTCGGTCTCGTAGCCGCCGTCCCAGGTGCCGAGGTATCCCGCCTGCCAACCCCGGGCGCGCATGAGAGCGTTCGCCTGCCGGTAACGCAGGATGTGGGCGGCAAACCGGTTGGAATAGGTGTGCGTCCGCTCCTCGGCGGGCGTGAGCAGATAGACCTCCCGGAAGGCCTGCTTGAACGGCTGCGCCAGACCGGTGGCGATGACGTGCTCACGCCAGGCGAGGACCTCGTCTGTCGTCGCCCGGGCGGGATGCCAGAGTCTGACCCGGTCGCCGGGAATGGCCAGGCCCTCCCGGTCGGCGATCGTCCACCCGTCGCTGTCGCGTCGGGGCAGACCCGCCGTCCACCGGTGGCCGTCGGTGCTGGTCTCCCACACCAACCGAGGCCCGTAGGCCGCCGTGATCGGGTGTTCGAGGAATCGGGACGACCAGTCCGAGTGTGACCAGGTGCGCTCCTCGGACAGCAGCCCCTCCACCCGCTGGCGCTCGGCGGTGAGGGTCGCACCGACGCGTTTGGCGAGGTCACGCAGCTCCTTGAGCTCGTCGCCGTACGCCTGCTTGACCGGAGCCGGAACGCCCTTGAGCGCGACGGCGTCACGAGCGAAGGTCAGGCGCGCCTTCTCCCCGGTCACCTCGACCGCCGCCTCGTACGGCCCGATCCGCGTGCACAGTCGCCCGTCGGGACCGAGCCCGTGGTCGTCGACGGCGAGTTCCAGCACCTCGCTGAGCGACCACCCGCGCAGCGCCCCGAGGTGGGCCAGCGCGGCCTGGATTCGGCTCTGCACCGCCTTGTTCCGGACCGTGACCGCCAGCCTCGCCAGCGTGCGTACCGGTGCCTCGCCGCCCCGTGCCGCGAGCAGCGCAATGGCCGCCACTGCCGTCTTCTGGGCATGGGGATAGCCGGACGCCTGTCGTGGCGCTGCCGCCGCGGCGGCCGTGACCCGCGCCAACAGGTCCGTTGCCCGCTCGTCCGGCTGGCGTGACAGTGCCCAGACCAGCCCGCGGAGCAGGCGGTCGGTGTCGTCGTGCAGGGGCCGGTTGTAGGAGGCGAACGCTTCGAGGATCGATCGCACGGCCGTGGCGCCAACCGGTGTGGTGTCGAGGAGCTCGCCGACGCGGCGCTGCCATTTCGTGGGCGCTGCCGGCTTCGCCAGCGAGGCGCAGTGCGCGAGCAGCTCCGGTACGCCCGGCGCGGCGAGGACGGCACCGAGCTCAGCGCGGGCTGATGGCCCGAACCCGTCTCCGTCGTGGAGCAGCCAGGACGGCACGCGTCGACCGGTGGCGCGATCGAGGCCCTGGCCGATCAGCAGGACAGCGCGTCGTCGAGGCTCCACCGCGACGAAATGGTCGCCGACCAGTTCGCTGACGAGGGCGTCGAGGGCCGGCACCAGGTCGCCCAGCTCGGTCGGCGGCAGGGCTGCGGCGATCACGGCTGGCAACTCCAGGTGAGCCCCGTTGTCATAGGACTCTCCCCGCGCGACGACCTCCAGGCACCACACCAGATCCGCCCGCGTCCAGGGCAGGGCGCCGTCGGCCAGAGCGCGCACCACGTCGTTGAGCGCGGTGGGAGTCGAACTGGTCGTCGCCTCCAGGTGCATGGCCAGTGCGGCGCTGCGGCGTGCCTCGACCGGCCACGACTCGACCGCGCTCCATTCCGGAACGCTGGTGATCGAGGACCCCCAGTGGTACGTGCTGGCGACGTGCAGAACCGCCCTGATCCGAGCGTCGGCCTCGTTGAGATCACTTTCCACGCGACGTCGGTCCACGTCGGTCAGTGTGGGAAGGAGCGCTGCCCAGTCCTCCACGTCAGCCACCCACCAGCTGAACGAGTCGCACGAACGCCACATCCGGGTCGGCGAGCAGGTCGATCTCCTCGTCGAGGTCCTCGATCTGGCGGTGCCCGACCAGCAGCAGGAAACCGTTGCGGGCAAAGGCGGCACAGGCGGCATCCGCCTGTTGCTCCCAGTCGAGCCGCCTGCCCGGGGTGACCCGGTAACCGTTCAACGTGGCCTCGGTGTCAGTCGGCTGCACCAGACCTCGGAAGTGCCGAGGTTGTTGGGCGTTGAACCGGGCGACCTCCTCACGGACCCGCAGCCGGACCAGCTCCCGAGCGGAGATGCGCTCCGGCAGCCCGGTCAACGGCCAGTGGTCGATGGCTTTTCCCGTCGCTGTCTCGTCCCGAACGATCGCCGTGGCCATGCCGTCATGCTCCTTGCTGTGAAGTGAGCGCGATCATGGCACGAGCGTCCGACGGAATGGAGCGGCGCGGCCTTCCGTCAACCATCCCTTCACTCATGACTGCGAGTGATCAGGCAATTGCTAGCGGCTATCTCCGAGTGGTCCAATCCTCAAGGAACCCGCCAATCCGCCTGTCCTGGCTGAGACGGCGACGGCTGCGCCGCCCCGGGAGGTACGACCATGATCGAGACCGCCGCCGCAGAGCCCCACCGCACCCGGTCAGGTCGCCCCGGCCCCGGGCGCACCGAGTCGGTGTTGCCGGAGCTGCGGGAGATGTGGTGGGAGACGGGGGTGCGGGCCCGAGCCGAGGCCGGTGTCTTCGCCGTCTTCGCCGAGCTGCCCAGGCTCGTACGGACAGCCCTGGGCATCAGCTGGCGCGCCGACCGACTGCGTACCGGCGTGGTGGCCGCGGCGACGGTCGGCGCGGGGGTGATGGCCGCCTTCGGCCTGTTGGCCACGCAGCGGGTGCTGGTGGAGTTGTTCGCCGGCGGGCCGACCGCGGACAAGGTGCGGGCGGCGATGCCCGCCCTGGCCGTGCTGGCCGCGGCGGTCGCCCTGCGGGCGGGGATGGGCATCGCCACGGGGTACGCGCAGAACGGTTTGACGCCGCGGGTGAGCCGCGAGGTGGAACGGGGTCTGTTCGAGGTGTCCACCGCGGTACGCCTGGAGGCGTTCGACGCCGACGCGTTCGCCGACGACATGGAGCGCGCCTCCCGGGGCACCGAGTCGACGATCGGGCTGGTGCAGGCGTCGATGAACCTGCTCGCCGGGCTGGCCGGGCTGCTCGCCGTGGCGGCCGCCGTCGTCATCATCCACCCACTGCTGCTGCTGGCACTGTTGGTGGCCACGGTGCCCAACGCGTGGGCGTCGTTGCGGGCCGGGCACCTGCGCTACCAGACGTACACCGCCGGATCCGTGCGCAGACGTCGACTGTGGCTGCTGCACAAGCTGATGGCCGAACGGGCCTCCGCCCCGGAACTGCGCTCGTACGGGCTGCGCGGGTTCCTGCTCGATCAGTACGACCGGGTGATGCAGGTGGAGACCGACATCCAACTCGCCCTGGCCCGTCGGGTCACCACGACCACCACGATCGGGGCGATGATCGGCGGTCTCGCCACGGGCACCGTCTACGCACTGCTCGGCCTGCTGCTCCTGGACGGGCAGATCCCGCTCGCCGCCGCCGCGACCTGCGTCATCGCGGTGCAGTCCGCGCAGCGGTCCCTGGCCATCGCCACCTTTCAGGTGGACCACGTCTACACCGAGGGCCAGCATTTCGGCGACTACACCGGCTTCATGACCCGCGCCGACGCCTACCTGCCGGACGCGACACGACCCGCCGCCGCCGGTCCGGAACGGTTGCGGGAGTTGACCGTCAGCAGGGTGAGCCTGCGCTACCCGGACCGGGACACCCCCGCCGTGGACGACGTCACCTTGACGATCACCGCAGGCCAGACGGTCGCGTTCGTCGGGGAGAACGGCTCGGGCAAGACGACCCTCGCCGCGATGATCGCCGGCCTCCGGGCCCCCTCCGAGGGCAGCATCGAATGGAACGGCCGACAGTTGTCGGAGTGGAACGTCGCCGGGCTGCGGGCCCGAATCGCTGTGGTGACGCAGGAATACCACAAGTGGCCGTTCACCGCGGCGACGAACATCGCCATCGGCGACGTCGACACCGAGGCCCGGCAGGACCTCATCGAGGCCGCCGCCGCCCGCGCGGTCGCCCACGACATGATCAACGAGCTTCCGCACGGGTACGAGACGCTGCTCGACCGTACCTTCGCGAGAGGTCAGGATCTGTCCGGCGGTCAGTGGCAGCGCATCACCGCGGCCCGCGGGTTCCTGCGCGACGCCGAACTGCTGATCATGGACGAGCCGTCCTCCGCTCTCGACCCCCGAGCCGAGGACGCGCTGTTCCAGGCCATCCGCGACCGTCGTGGCCGGGCCACCACGATCCTCATCACGCACCGGCTCGCGAACGTCCGCCACGCCGACCGGATCTTCGTCCTGCACCACGGCCGGCTGGTCGAGGCCGGCACCCACGACGAGCTGGTCGCCACCGGCGGTCGGTACGCCGAACTGTTCGCCCTCCAGGCCGCTGGCTACGACGCCAACCTGACCAGGGAGCCCCAGCTTCCGCACCAGGGCACCGCGACCTCCCACTGAACAACGACGCGGGGAAAGGGGGCACGAGCGCCGGCCACGTTCGACGGTTCGGGCGTACTCCCGCCTGTGCGCCGGAGGTTAGGCTTCGGACCATGTCAGGGTCGCGGTGGCGTGGCCGGGCGGCGGACGCGGGCCTGGTGCTCGGCGTCGGGCTGGTGGCCCTCGTCGGCCTGGTGGTGCAGTCGCGCGGCATCGACACCGCAGCCGAGTCGGCGGCGCTGCTGGCGGTGCTGGCCTCCTCCGGTGCGCTGTACGTCCGCCGCCGCCACCCGGTGCCGGTGGGCGTGGTGGCGTTGGTCGCCGTCGGCGCGTACGGGGCGTTGTTGCACAAGACCGGCCCGATCATGTTGGTGTTCGTCGTGGCGCTCTACACCGTTGTCGACGAGGGCCATCTCCGGGCCGCCATCGGGCTCGGCCTCGCCTCGGTGATCGCCTTCGCCGTCGCCGACAGCGGCAACCGTTCCCCGGATACCAGGAACGGTGCGACGCTGCTGCACGCCGGTTGGCTCGTCGCGGTCATCGTCGGGGTGACCCGAAACCGCCGGGCCTACCTCGCCGAGGCGCAGGCCCGGGCGGTTGCCGCCGAGCAGAGGCTGGAGGAGGAGTCCCGGCGACGGGCCACCGAGGAGCGGTTGCGCATCGCCCGCGAGCTGCACGACGTGCTCGGCCACCATCTCTCGCTGATCAACGTGCAGGCCAGTGCCGCGTTGCACCGACCGGACCCCGCCCGGTCCGAGCAGGCGCTCACCGCGATCAAGGAGACCAGCAAGGAGACACTGCGTGAGTTGCGGGCGACGCTGGGCGTGCTGCGGCAGGAGAGTGAGGCGCCGATCGTGCCCGCGCCGGGCCTCAACCGCCTTGACGACCTGATCACCACGGCGGGGCGTTCCGAGCTGGAGATCCGCACCGAGTTCGCGGAGATCCCGGCGCTGCCGCCGGAGGTCGACCTGGCGGTCTACCGGATCGTCCAGGAGGCACTCACCAACGTGGCCCGGCACGCAGGCGCCACCAACGCGGTGGTCCGCGTCCGACCCGACCGCGACGACGTGCTGGTGGAAGTGGAGGACGACGGCACCGGCGCACCAGGCACGCCCGGCAGTGGGATCCTCGGCATGCGCGAACGGGCCCGGGCGCTGGGCGGGTCGCTGACCACGGGCACGCGGCCGGACGGCGGCTTTCGGGTCCGCGCCCGCCTGCCGCTGCGGCCCGACCCGACGCCGGTGGGGGAGCGGGCGTGATCCGGCTGCTGCTCGTCGACGACCAGACCCTGGTCCGCGCCGGCTTCCGCTCCATCCTGGACGGTGAGGATGGCATCGAGGTGGTCGGTGAGGCCGCCGACGGGGCGGAGGCGGTGCGGCTCGCCGTGCGGCTGCGGCCGGACGTCGTCCTCATCGACATCCGGATGCCCGTGCTGGACGGCCTCGCCGCCACGGGGCAGATCGTCGCGCGCACCGATGCCCGCGTCATCATCCTGACCACGTTCGACCTGGACGAGTACGTCTACGGGGCGTTGCGAGCCGGCGCGAGCGGCTTCCTGGTCAAGGACACCGAGCCGGCGGAGCTGATCCACGCGGTGCGGGTGGTCGCCCGCGGTGACGCGCTGATCGCGCCGGCGATCACCCGTCGACTGATCGCCGAGTTCGCGGCCCGGGTCCGGCATCCGGACCCGGGGCCGCGACTGAGCGTGCTCACCGAGCGGGAGCGTGAGGTGCTGACACTGGTCGCCGCGGGCCTGTCCAACGACGAGATCGCCGCGCGACTGGTGCTGAGCCCGGCCACCGCCAAGACGCATGTCAGCCGGATCATGACCAAGGCGCAGGTGCGGGACAGAGCCCAGCTGGTGATCCTCGCCTATGAGTCGGGTCTGACCGTTCCCGGCTGGCTCACCCGATCCTGAGCCACTCTCAGGCGGCCAGCCGGCCGGTGCGGCGGGCGCGGGCCAGCGCCAGCCCACCGAGGAGCACGCCGACCAGGCCGACCGCCACGGCCACGAACGCCCCGCCCCGCCCGTTGCCGGTGCCGATGCCGCTGTCGGAGGTGGCCACCACCAACCCTCCGAGCGCCAGACCGAGCAGGCCCGCCGCCAGGGCCAGGACGGCGCCGAGCAGCCCGGAGCCGGTGCCGAGGCGACCGGCGGGGCGGGCCAGGGCCAGCCCACCGATGACCGCACCGACCAACCCCAGCAGTACGCCCACGCTGGCGCCGAGTCGCCCGGAGCTCATAGTCATGGCGGCGGTCGGCTGGACGGAGGCGTGCGCGGCTGCCGGCGCGGCCAGGGCGACTGCCCCGGTAGCGCCGGCAACGGCGGCGGTGAGCAGGCGACGGATCGACATCACGTTTCCCTTCGGTCCCACGACGGTTACCGCCGCAGCGTATGAACCGAAGTGCGCGTGAGTCGTCATGCCGACGATGTCGATGGGCCTACCCCAGGGGATGTACGCACACCGCCCGGCGTACCGCCGCAGTTGTCTCCCGTGATCAGCGCCGGCTGGCCAAAAGCGGTCTTGACCTGCGGTTTTGTCAGATCCGAGCAGTGGCTTTCGTGGTCTGTGAGTGGTACGACTGAAGCATCCACCGATCGGGGTGACGCAATGGTCACGTCAGTGTTCGAGTTCAGCGCCCCACCACTGCGACCGGTGAGACCATCGTGACGGGCCCGGAGGACACCGAGAACACGGCTGCCTACAACCGCGGTCTCGGCGCGGGACGCATCGAGCAGCGTCTGCAGGGGCACGATGAACACCTGCGGCAGATCAACGGTTCGATCGACTCGATGACGCGGGCGCTGCATGCCCTCACCGAGGAGTTACGTGCCAATGCCGCCGCGTTCCGCGCCACCGTTACCTCGGATCGCCGGGACGACACTGAGCGGGAGAGGATCGCCGCGGCCCGGGTCGAGGAGGCGGACATCGTCACATCCCAGCGGACGGTCCGGTGGACGGCATGGCAGCGCTGGTTCGCCGTCCTCGGCGCAATCATCCTGGTCGTGAACTTCGGTTTGGGGCTCTACGTCGCCTTCAACCGTTGACTTGATCGGCTGTCGCCAGCAGGAACGCCTGATCTACCGCTGCCAGGCGTCGATGGTGCGTACGCCGTCGCGGAGGACCCGGTCCACCATGGCGGGGTCGCCGTTGGTGCCCTCCCACCCCTGGTCGTCGAAGACCGTCACCGTGGTGTCGACGCGCGCCACGGCGATCTGGCTGGACGAGCTGCCGCCGGTGCGGTCTCCGTTCAGGTTCGTCCCGGCCCACGTCCGGTCCAGCAGCAGCGCCTCGTCGCCGACGCCGGACAGGGCCCGGCTCTTCACGGTGCCGGGGCTCCCGAAGTGGTCGTAGGAGGGGCACGCCTGCACGGCGGTACGCAGGCGCGCCATGTACGCCGAGGCGCCGTCGCCCTCGAAGGTGAAGATGGTCTGGTGGATCATCCCCTGCGGCACGTTGGTCTCTGGTTCGCCGGCCTTCTTGTAGGTGACGGTCATCGCGGCGCTGGCGGTGACCTGTCGACCTCCGGTGCCGAACTCGTTGGCGCACAGCTTCGGCAGGGCCTCCTCGACGGGCGTCGTCCGTCGGGGGGACTTCCGCAGCTCGGTGGGCAGCTCGACGAAGGCTGACGTCGGGATGGTCGCCGGAGCGCTCGCGCTCGACGATGGCGGGTCGCTCGGGTTCGTTGCCGCCCCCGCGGTCGTCGGCGCCGCGCTCGACGGGGTCGCGTCGGGCGAGTCCTCAGCCGTGGTGCAGGCACTCGCGAGTGCGATGCTGCCGAGCAGCGGGACCAGCACAAGCAGACTTCGCGTACGGGAGGTCGGCAGTGTCACGTGTCGGCTCATGGTCACCCCTTGTCTGTTCCGACGCAGTTCCCTGCGACGAGTCGTCCGAAACGACAGTGGGCGGAGGCCGGACCGGGCCTCGGGAAACGGGGTGCCGCCACTGCGGTCGGGCCGTTAGGCTGCCCCGCATGACCAGCGTGAGCGCCCACCGCACCGGACCGTCGTGTGACGTCCTGGTCGGTGCGCGGCGACGCCGGCGATCCGTCGCCCGCCCCCGCTGACCTGTTTCCTGCGACCGGCGGATCGAGCCGCCGGTCATCCGCTGGTCGTCCTCGGTCCGCCCGCATCTCCCCCTTCAACGACTCGCGTGACGGCGCGGGTACGAGTGAGATCGGCGTACTCATGGATCTTGAAAAGTTGTTGTCCGACCGGCTGGCACCGGCGTTCGCGGCGGTGGCCGGCGCCCCTGTCGACCCGCTCGTGCGGCGGTCTCCGCGCGCGGACTTCCAGTCCGACGCGCCGCTGGCGCTGGCCCGGCGGCTCGGCCGCCCACCGCGCGACATCGCCGCCGCGGTGCTGGAGCACGCGGTGCTCGACGACGTCTGCGTGTCGGCGGAGGTTTCCGGGCCGGGTTTCCTCAACCTCACCATCGCCGACCGGGCACTGGCCGACCTGGTCGCCGGGCTGGCAGCCGACGCCCGGCTCGGCGTGCCGCTGGCGGCAGCACCGCAGACCGTGGTGGTCGACTATTCGGCGCCGAACGTGGCGAAGGAGATGCACGTCGGGCATCTGCGCTCGACCGTCATCGGCGACGCGGCGGTGCGGCTGCTGGACTGGCTCGGGCACCGGGTGGTGCGGGTCAACCACCTGGGTGACTGGGGGACACCGTTCGGGATGCTGATCGCGCACCTCGCCGACCTCGGTGAAGCCGAAGCGGCGCACGAGTTGTCGATGGGTGACCTGGACGGCTTCTACCGGGCGGCACGGGTGAAGTTCGACGCCGACGAGGCGTTCCGGGAACGGTCGCGGCTGCGGGTGGTCGCGTTGCAGGGCGGCGACGAGCGGACGCTGCGGTTGTGGCGGCTGCTGGTGGAGCAGTCCGAGCGGTACTTCCTGACCGTGTACGACCTGCTCGACGTGACGTTGTCCGAGGACGATTTTCGGGGCGAGAGCGCCTACAACGACCTGCTTCGGGGCGTCGTCGACGACCTGGACCGGTTGGGGCTGCTGGTTTCCAGCGGCGGGGCCGACTGCGTCTTCCCACCCGGGTTCACCGGGCGGGACGGCGAAGCGTTGCCGCTGATCGTGCGTAAGAGCGACGGTGGGTACGGCTATCCGGCCACCGACCTGGCCGCGCTGCGGCAGCGCACCGGTGAGTTGGGAGCGACCCGGTTGTTGTACGTGGTCGGGTTACCGCAGCGGCAGCACTTCGCGATGGTGTTCGCCGTCGCCCAGGCGGCCGGTTGGCTGTGCCCGCCGGTCCGGGCCGAGCATCTGGGCTTCGGGTCGATCCTCGGCGCCGACGGGCGGATGCTGCGCAGCCGGACCGGCGAGTCGGTGAAGCTGGTCGGGCTGCTGGAGGAAGCGGTCGCCCGCGCCACCGACCTGGCCCGGAGCAGGAACCCGGAGCTGGACGCCGAGGCCGCCGCCGAGATCGGGCGGGCCGTCGGTATCGGCGCCGTCAAGTACGCCGACCTGTCCACCGATCGGAGGAAGGACTACGTGCTGGACTGGGAGCGGATGCTCTCCCTGGACGGCAACACCGCGCCCTACCTCCAGTACGCGTACGCCCGTATCCGGTCGGTGTTCCGGCGTGCCGGCACGGAGGCGCGGAGGGACGCCCCCATCGTGCTCGCGCAGCCGGCGGAGCGGGCGCTGACTGTCGAGTTGCTCGGCTTCGGCGCGGTGGTCACCGAGGTGGAGCGGAGCCTCGACTTCCACCAGCTCGCCGGTTACCTGCATCGGCTCGCGACCGCGTTCAACGCGTTCTACGAGCGCTGCCCGGTGTTGCGCGCGCCGGACGAGCTGCGGGAGAGTCGGCTGCTGCTGGCCGAGCTGACGGCCCGGACCCTGCGGCAGGGGCTGCACCTGCTCGGCATCCGCACCCTGGAGCGGATGTGACGGGGCAGCCGCCGGGTCAGCGGGCCTTCTTCGTGGCCCGCTTTCGAGGCGGCGTCAGCAGATCGGCGATCTGCGCGATCGCGGCGGGCACCAGGCGGTAGTACGCCCAGACCCCGCGCTTGTCCCGCTCGAGTAGGCCAGCCTCGGTGAGGATCCGCAGGTGATGACTCACTGTCGGCTGGGAGAGGTTGAGCGCCGCGGTGAGGTCGCTGACGGACGCTTCACCCTCCGGGGCGGACTGGATCAGGCTGAGCAGCCGGAGTCGCGCCGGATCGGCGAAGGCCTTCAGCACCCCCGCAAGCCGCTCGGCATCGGCCCGCTTGATCGGGTCGCCGGTGAGCGGCGAGATCGCAGGCATGGCAGTTTTCGCAGTTCCCACGCCTGCCATAGTGACACCAACACCATCAATAAGCCGGTAGAACCGGCACCAGTCCTCCGATGGCGTCCGGATGGCCGCCCGGTACGTCCGAACGTGAGTCGAACCTCGACGTCCGTGGTGACGTACGGGCCGTGTGGGGCTCCGCCGCGCCCCACACGGCCCTACGCCGGCATACGTGCCGTCGGATCAGCCGGGCCCGCGGGTCAGCGGCGGGGCCTGGGCGTGCTGCGCGGCAGGACGTACGGCGGTCCAGCGAGGATCAGGTCCGACTTCAGTTCCTGGTACGCCCGCTTGGGTTGGTAGTTCTCGTCGTAGATGGTGGCCAGGCCCTCCGGCGGGTCGTCGAACCAGTCCGGCACCCAGGAGTACCTGTCGCTGAAACCCCAGACCGTGTACGACAGGCAGCTGCGCACCGCGAGGCACGCCTTCATCAGCACGCTGAAGTTGGCGGCCGACGCCTGGAGCCGAGGGTTGATCTCCTCCGAGTTGCCGGCCTGGACACCTGCCGTCATCTGACTGCGGACGTCGACCTCGGTGAACGCGGTGGCGACGCCGAGCCCGCTGAACTTCTTCAGCGCGGCGGTCACCTGAAGGGTGTCGAAGTTGCCGTACTGCGTGCCCAGGTGGCCCTGGGAGCCGACGCCGTCGATCGGGACACCCTGTGCGCGCAGCCCCTTGGTCATGTCGTAGACGAACTGGGTCTTGTCGTCCGCCGGGTTGCCGGAGCCGAACGCCTCGATGTTGTAGTCGTTGTAGAACAGCAGGGCCTTCGGGTCGGCGGCCCGCGCCCAGCGGAACGAGTCGGCGATGTAGCCGGGCCCGAGGTTCTGCGCCCAGAAGCCCTTGTAGTGCAGGGTCGACGGGGTGTCCCACGGGTCGCTGACCGCCTCGTTGACCACGTCCCACTGCCAGATCTTGCCCTTGTAACGGTTGACGACGGTGGTGATGTGCTTGCGCAGAATCTCGCGCAGCTCCTGCTTGCTGATGGAGCCGTCGGCGACACCGGCGGTCAGCCAGGCGGGCAGTTGGTTGTGCCAGACCAGCACGTGGCCGCGCACGCTCTGCCGGTTGCGCTTGGCGAACTCGACCAGTTGGTCGGCCGCCGCCCAGTTGTAGGTGCCGCGGGTGGGCTCCAGGACCTCCCACTTCATCACGTTCTCGGCGGTGACCGAGGTGAACTCGGAGGAGGCCAGCGCGCGATACTGCGGGTCACCGGCGTCGTTGAGGGCATCCATGTTGACCGCGGTGCCGACGTGGAGGCCGTGGCGCAGACCGAGGGCGCCGAGGCTCTGCGCCGTGGGGTCGTAGGGCCGGCTCGCGGTGGCCGGCACCGTGTTCAACGCCGCGACGGTCGCGACGGCGACCACGGCGACGGTCGTCCACTGTCTCAGCTTCATGTGCCTTCCTTTCCAGACCCTTGATCGACAAGTGTCGATCAAGAAGGTGCGGGTCCGGTGTGGGCGGGTGGGGAGCGGGGTTCGGAATCGAGCGCCCTGGTCCGGGCGAGGGGCCGGTAGTTCCGGTCGGTGACCGGAAACCTGCTCGAAACGTTAAGGCCGTCTATGTCCGGGCGTCAACGCTGAAAACTTCCGGAAATTCGTCATATGACCTGCGGGGGATCGCCTGGTGTGTCGGCGAAACTTTCGGAGGCCGGTGAGCGTGCTGTTGCCACGCAACGAGGCACCGTCGACCGGGTGGCCGACGATGCCTGGTGGCGTTACGGGAGCAGACCCGCGCGGTCAGCGCAGACCGGCGAAGAGGTCGTCCTCGGGGATGGGCGCGCCGGTCCGGTCCCGGACCCGCACGAACGTCTCGACACCCATCAGCTCGGTGAACCGCTCGCGGCCCAGTTGCAGGAAGAAGATGTTCTCGGTCTGACTGGCATGGGTGGCCAGCGCGTCGAACTTCTGCCCGCCGTAGCTGCTCGTGTCGACCCAGGTGCTGATCTCGTCGTCGGGCAGACCGAGCTGCGGCATCGGCTCCGCCGCCGGGTCCGGCTCGGACCACTCCACGCCGAGCTCCTGCATGATCCGGCCGAACTGCTCGAACGCCGTACGCGGCACGGTGGTCCAGTAGACCTTCGCCGGGCTGTCGGTCATCTCGACGGCGGCCATGGTGATCCGGTGCGCCTGGATGTGGTCCGGGTGGCCGTAGAAACCGTTCTCGTCGTACGTGACGATGACGTCCGGCTGGTGCTGCCGGATCAGCTCCGCGAGCCGACCCGCGGCCTCCGCGACCGGCGTCGTCCAGAACGCGCCGGGCTGGTCGTTGGTCGGCCAGCCCATCATCCCCGAGTCGGCGTAACCGAGGGTCTCCAGGCGGCTCACCTTCAGCACCGCGCAGCTGGCCTCCAACTCGGCCTGGCGCATCGCCACGACAGCGGCCGGGTCGTGCCCCGGGTCGCCCGGCTTGACCCCGCCGGGGCCGTCGCCGCACCGCCCGTCGGTGCAGGTCACCAGCACCGTCGTGATGCCCTCCGCGGCGTAGCGGGCCAGCACGCCACCGGTGCTCGTCGCCTCGTCGTCGGGGTGGGCGTGCACCGCCATCAGGGTCAGAGGTCGCTCAGCCATGCACTCACCCTACGGTCATCCCCCGACGGCCCCACGACCTCCACCGTCGTCCGGTTCGCGTCCCGCGTTCGTGGCAGGCGTCCGGCTGACTTCGGGCCGGCATCATACCCAGCTCGGCGTCCGTGCAGCGGTCCTTGCCGCAAAGCGCCATCAGGCCCGTCACCGGCCCCTACATTCGGCAGGGCCAGCAGGTCGGAGCAGTTCGGGACGCGGGGAGAGGTCGATCGCGGTGGCCGGTGCGGGGTCGTTCGCCGAGGTGAAACAGGTCGACGCCGGGGTCCTGAACGTGGGCTACGTGGACGCCGGGCCGCCGGACGCGCCCGCGGTGATCCTCCTGCACGGCTGGCCGTACGACATCCACAGCTTCGTCGACGTCGTACCGCTGCTCACCAACGCCGGCCACCGGGTCGTCGTCCCGTACCTGCGCGGCTACGGCACCACCCGCTTCCTCTCCGACGACACCATGCGCAACGGCGAACCGGCGGCCATGGGGCTCGACCTCATCGCCCTCATGGACGCCCTGCACATCGACACCGCGAAGCTGGCCGGGTTCGACTGGGGTGCGCGTACGGCGGACGTGGTGGCCGCGCTGTGGCCCGAGCGCTGCCGGGGTCTGGTCTCGGTGAGCGGCTACCTGATCGACGGCCAGGAATCGGGCAAGGTGCCGCTGCCGCCGAAGGTGGAACTGGCCTGGTGGTACCAGTACTACTTCGCCACCGAGCGCGGCAGGGAAGGCTACGACAGGAACCGGCGCGACTTCGCCAGGCTGATCTGGCACACCGCATCCCCCCAGTGGATGTTCGACGACGCGACGTTCGACCGCAGCGCTGCGGCGCTCGACAACCCCGACCACGTCGACATCGTCATCCACAACTACCGGTGGCGACTGGCCCTCGCTGCCGGCGAGCCGCAGTACGACGAGGTGGAGAAACGCCTGGCCGCGAAGCCGAAGATCACCGTGCCCAGCATCTCCCTGGAGGGGGATGCCAACGGCGCACCGCACCTGGAGCCCAGCGTCTACGGCAAGCAGTTCTCCGGGCGCTACGAGCACCGGACCATCGGCGGCGGTGTCGGGCACAACCTGCCGCAGGAGGCCCCGCAGGCATTCGCGGGCGCGGTGCTGGAGGTCTGACCCGGCGCGTCAGCCTCGGCGGCCCGGACGCTGCGGCTCCGGACGTTCCACCCGCACGGGGTCGCCGCGTACCAGTTCGTCGTGGATGCGCCACCGCGCGGTCGTGACGGCACGCCGCGCTGTCTCGTCGCCCTGCTCGATGCGTTGCCGCACCAGTTGCAGGGCGATCCGCCGGTTGAGGCTGAATTGCCGCTCCTCGTCCACCACCACGACGATGCCCGACGGACGGTGCGTCGCCCGCACCGCCGTGCTGGCCTTGTTGCGGTGCTGACCGCCGGGCCCGCCGGTGCGACAGGCGACGATGTCGACATCGGCCTCCGAGAACGTCGTCGGCGCGGCGTCGAGGCGGGGCGTCTGAGCGGTGACGTACCAGTTCTTCCGACCGACGCTTGTCCGGTAGGGGCTGGGGGCCTGCCAGCAGAGTGTCCCGGTCCACGACCCGGCGAACGTCTCCGCGTCGGCGCCGGAGATCTCGATGAGCACCGACCGGTAGGTGCCGGCCCGGTCACCGGGCACGGCCTTGACCTGCCGGATGGTGAGACCTCGCCGGCTGCCGTCGGCGTTGAGGCGGTGCAGGAGCTGGGTCAGCGCCCAGGCGCATTCCCGCGGCCCGCGTCCGGCGGACAGCAGCAGGAGCGTGCTCACGACCCGCCTCGCCTGCCGCGGTGGCCCCGCCGGTCGGACCGCGCCGTGGAAGCGAGGTCGGGCGTCTTGTAGGTGACCAGGGGAATCGTGGTGACCACCGGCGTGGCGAGCTGGTGCTCGACGAGGTCGGCGATCACCTGCTCGATGCGCTTGTAGGCGGTGGGCGCCTCCTCGAAGAGCAGTTGACGGTCGCCGCACACCACCAGCGAGCCCACCGGTGTGCGGCGCAGCTCCTCGACCGTGTGCTTGGCGCGGCCCCGGCGCAGCGCGTCGGCGCGTGACATCTTGCGGCCGGCGCCGTGCGCCACGGAGTGGTTGGCCTCCGGCCCTGCGTGGGCGGCCACCAGGTAGGACGCCGTCCCCCGCGTCCCGGCGACGAGGACGTCGCGGCCGTCACCCGGCGCCGCACCCTTGCGATGCAGGTACACCCCGTCGCGGATCTCGACCAGGTTGTGGCACTGGTCGACGATCGGGTCGGTGGGCTCGGCCCCCAACGCGTACGCGACCCGGGCCGCCAGCACCCGGCGGTTGAGCGAACCCCAGCGCACAGCGTCGTCGTGCCGCGCCAGGTAGGCGGCGGGGTCTGGGGCGGCACCGGCGCCGTGGGCCTCCGTGTGCGCCCGCAGGATCCGCTCGCCCAGACCGCGCGAACCACTGTGTACGACCAGCACGAGATCGCCGGCGTCGAGCCCGAGCCGACTCGCGTGACCCGGGTCGAGGACGGCGCCGACACGGGCCAGCTCGACGAAGTGGTTGCCTCGGCCGACGGTCCCCAGGCCGTCGAGGTGACCGGCCGGGACGTCGCCCTGAACGACGGTCCAGGCCGGGTCGTCGGCGTCCCGCTCCGGGTCCAGGGCGCGGTCGAGGTCGGGGAACCGGGAGGCCAGCCGCTCCGGTACGGCCCGCTTGAGCTTGATGGGGAACACGGCGATGCCGCAGCCGATGTCCGATCCGACCAGGAACGGGTACAGCACCGTCGACGCCATGGCCGCACCGATGGGGGCGCCCTTGCCCGGGTGCAGGTCCGGCATCGCGGCAACGTGGACCATGCCGTCGAGGGCGGCCACCTGCTGACACTGCGCGAGCGCAGCGGACTCGATCCAACTCGCGGCCGACGCGAACACCGTGACCGAGGCGCAGGTGGGGGAGGGCGTGGAAATTCGAGGGGGGTGGTGCTCAGACAAAAGGTACTCACTTCTCGCTGAGAAGGTGGAAACGGACGACGTCACACCGCCGGGAGGCGTCACCGGGGGCGGAGCGGGGAGGGAGTCCGTCAGTACGTCATGGACGCCACTCTCGCCGAGCGCACCGGGTACGACAAACGATTTTCCTTCGCGTCGTACGCTGCCGCGATGAGCGCACCGCGTCGCATCCTGATCTACGGCGTGTACGGCTCCGGCAAGTCCACCCTCGCGGCGCGGTTGGCCGACCACCTCGGGCTGCCCTGGTATCCGGTGGACGACCTGGTCTGGCAGCCGGGCTGGGTCGAGGTGCCCGTCGCCCAGCAGCGCGGCCGGATCGAGGAGGTCTGCCGACGGGACCGCTGGATCATCGACGGGGCCTACCACGGCTGGCGGGACGTTCCGCTGGCCCGTGCCGACCTGGTGGTCGGCCTGGACTATCCACGGTGGCGCTCGTTCTGGCAGCTGCTGCGGCGCACCGTACGCCGGGTGGTGACGGGTGAGGAGATCTGCAACGGCAACCGTGAGTCGTTGGGCAGTGTGCTGTCCGGGGACTCGATCCTGCTGTGGCACGCCACCGCGTTCGGTCGGACGCGACGGCGGATGCGGGCCTGGCGGAGCGACGCTTCCGTGCCGCCCGTGGTGTTGCTGCGCTCCCCGGCGGAACTGGACGACTGGCTGGCCGAACTGCCCCGGAACTGAAGCCCCGCCGGCCCTCGACCAACGACAGCCAGCCACAGACCGTCGGCGGACCCTAGAAAACCACCGGGAGAGGTTCGACCCAGCAGGTCGCTGTGTGTGCCTCGACCAACCGCTTGGCCTCCTCGGCGTCCGCCTCCGTGAGGAAGACACCGACGTTGTGGCGGCTTCGGCGGCCGTCCTCCTCGATGCTCGCGGTGAGCAGGTGCACGGTGTGCCGTCGCGGCCTGCGTACGCCCTCGGGGAGTCCGGCCAGGAACGCCTTGGCGACCTCCTGCGGCGAGGCGATGTCGAGCTCGCCGCCGACGCCGGAGAGCGGCTTGCTCGGCCAGATGGGGTCGTATCGGCTGAAGGTGTTGAAGAGTGACGGCTCCAGGTACGACAGCGCGCCCTCGCTCCACCCGACGCCGAGAGTCACCACGTACCCGGTCACACCTTCGCTCTCAAGGATGAGCACGCGCGCGTTTTCGGGGCTGTGGTGGGAGGTGTCCCGCGCGACCCGCGCGGCCTCGTCCTCGGTGGCGCAGCGGAGGACGAGACCTCGGTAGTCGCTCTGCATCCGCATCGCCTCGACTGGGCTGAACAGCACCTCGATGGTCGTGGGCAGTCGGCCCTCGACTCCGGGCAGCTGATCCGCCCGCAAGAGCAATTGCCCGTGGGTCGCCGAGTACGACCACAGTGAGAAGTGCCGGTCGCTCCGGAAGAGTTCCACGCCCGGGCGGAAGTCCTTGTCCCTGTGCAGCCACACCCGCGACGTCATCTGATCACGATGATTCATCGCAGGATGCCCGTCAAGATCAACCATGGATGGCTGCCGGCTGGGCTGCACCGCCGGCGTCAGCGCAGAATGGAGAGTGCCTGGAGTGGTCCGGCCGGCAGTTCACCGGCCGGACCACCGATCAGGACTCCTGACGTCGACGCCGCGCGAGGAAGAACGCGAACGCGCCCAGCACGACCATCACACTTCCAACGCCCGTCATGGCCGGGACCACACTGCCGCCGGTCACCGGCAGGATGGGGCGCTTGCCACCAGGGCTGCCCGGCGCTCCGGGGCTGCCAGGCGCTCCAGGGCTGCCGGGTGCTCCAGGGCTGCCGGGTGCCCCAGGGCTGCCGGGTGCTCCAGGTGCTCCAGGGCTGCCAGGCGCTCCCGGTGCACCGGGACTGCCGGGTGCTCCTGGGCTACCGGGTGCGCCGGGGCTGCCGGGCGCGCCAGGAGAGCCGGGTGCTCCGGGGCTACCGGGTGCTCCTGGGCTGCCGGGCGGGCCGGACGGGCCGGCGGGGCCAGTTGGTCCGGGCGGACCGGTCGGTCCCGCACACACCGGTGCGCTGATGACGTTGGTGTCGAGAGTGACCGCCTCGGTTCGTGCCAGCGCGCGGCCCTGGAGGGTCGCGCCCGTGGCCATCGTGATCGCCGCCTGCGCCATGATGGTGCCGACGAAGGTCGTCCCCGTGCCGATCGTCGCCGAGCTGCCGATCTTCCAGAACACGTTGCAGGCCGAAGCGCCGTTGATCAACACGACGCTGCTGTTCGACGCCGTCGTCAATGAGGAGTCGACCTGGAAGATGAACACGGCCGACGGGTCGCCCTGCCCGTTGAGGGTCAACGGTCCGGTGAGCTGGGCTGCCCCGATCCGGTAGACCCCTTCGTTGAGCGTGTTGCCGCCGAGTTCCGCGGGCAGGTTGGTGAACGGGGTTCGACCGGCGGCGTCGTTGAAGGCGATGGTCAGGTCGCTCTGGGCCTGGAGAGCGACCGCGTCGCCGAGGTGGATCTCGCCGCCGATGGTCGCCGTTTCGAAGCCGGCCGCGGTGTTTCCTGGGAACCGCCCGAGGCTCTGCGCCAGGAAGCTGGCGCCGGTGTTGGTGGGCTCGGCCCCGGCCAGGACGGAGAAGTTCGCCGCCGTCCCGAGGTTCACCGGCGCTTCCTGCGCGCTGGCGGCAGTCGAGCTGAAGAGCAGTAGGCTCGCCGCGACTGTCGCGGCGGCTCCGGCCGCGAGCGCCGGCAACACCACCCGCCGGCGTAGGCCGAGTCTCGGTTTCACTGTCACTGAACATCCTCCGTGGGTACTACTCGCGGGAACGCGTCTCGTGAGCCGCGTCCTGCGCGCGATACGGCCGATATGGCACCGACAAGCGGCGCTGACCACCACATCACGCACACCGAGTGAATGCCCGCAAAACGGAATAATCGACCGCAGCCGTCCGTACAAAGAGGATCGGGTCTCACGTTCGCGTTCGACGGCCTCGCGTTTGCGCCCCGGCCCACTGCCACGACGACCCGTGCCGCGTCGGCCTCGCGCCGCCCGATCTCACGGCCTCCGGTCGGCCGCCTCCACTATCGGGCTGCCGGCCAGGTCGCGCGCCCGTGTACGCAGGGCGAGGACGGGCTGTTGCTGCCAGCCGGAAAATGGAACCGGCGCAACTCCTCGATCACGAATCCCGCGTCCGTGATCGCGGCGATGGTGTCCCGGCCGGTGTGGCAGCCGGCGAACAGCTTCGGCCACAGTGTCGCGTCGAGCAGCCGCTGGGTCCGGTGCAGCCTGCTGGCCTCGTCCGCTGCGACGTGCTCGAAGAACCGCAACTCGCCACCGGGGCGTAGCGTCCGGCCGATCTCGGCCAGCGCGCTCGCCTGATCGGGCACGGTGCACAACACCAACGCGACCACCGCCGCGTCAAACTCGCCGTCGCGGGCCGGCAGGCTCTCGGCCAGACCGTCGACGACAGTGATCGGAACCGGCGCGGTCGGTGCCGCGCGCTCGGCGGCGGCCCGTAGCCGGCGTTCCGGCTCGACCGCGACGACCTCGCTCACCCCCGGCGGGTAGTGGGAGAACATCCGCCCGTTGCCCGCGCCGACCTCGATCACCCGGCCGGACAGACCGGCGACCAGGTCCCGTCGGAACTCCGCCGTGCCGGCACGGTCCATGGCGACGCTGAGCCGCTCGTAGACCCGGGCGAACACCGGGTGGGACACCGAAGCCACGTCGACCTCCGGGAAGCGGGTGGAACAGTTCTCCCGCGATTGTCCTGCATCGGCGCACGCTTTCCGTCTTACTGGTTGGCAGCACGATTCGACCAGGTGCAGACAGGACGTGGTACGACCATGAAGATCGTCGTCATCGGAGGCAGCGGCCTCATCGGTTCCAAGCTCGTGGACAGCCTCGCCGGACAGGGCCACGAGGCGGTGCCGGCTTCGCCGAAGACCGGCGTGAACACACTGACCGGCGAGGGAGTCGCCGACGTGCTCACCGGCGCCGAGGTCGTCGTGGACGTGTCGAACTCGCCGTCGTTCGAGGAAAAGGCCGTGCTGGAGTTCTTCGAGACGTCCACCCGGACTCTCCTCGCCGCCGCGTCGGACGAAGGGGTGGGCCACTACGTCGCGCTCTCCATCGTCGGTTGTGACCGGATCCCGGACAGCGGTTACATGCGGGCGAAGGTCGCCCAGGAGAAGCTCATCGTCGCGTCCGGAACCCCGTACTCGATCGTGCACGCCACCCAGTTTTTCGAGTTCCTCCAGGGCATCATCGACGCCGGCACGGACGGTGACACCGTGCACCTCGCGCCGGTGCTCATCCAGCCGATGGCCGCGGACGACGTCGCGGCCGCGGTGGCCGAGGCCGCGGTCGCAGCGCCAACCAACGCCGTGGTCGAGGTCGCCGGCCCGGAGCAGTTCCGTCTCGACGAACTGGGCCGGTCGATGCTCGCCGCCCGGCAGGACCCTCGTTCGGTGGTGGCCGACCCCGACGCCCGCTACTTCGGCGCCAAGCTGGGCGAACGCTCCCTCGTTCCCACCGACGGCGCCCGCATCGCCGGTATGCGTCTCGACGACTGGCGTGCCCGGACGGCCGGCGGTCGCTGACGCTACGTCGGGGTGTCTGGCGGATCGGCTCGCCCGAGACGCTGCACCAACTCCCGGACCACCTCGGTGAAGTGCTGGTCGGACTCGGCCGGCCAGTGTCCCTGGATGGGTGGGGGGACGCTGTCGCTGGGCGGCGTCACCACGTCGCGAGGGTCGCGATACCGGCGATCCACGGTGGCGGCCGGGCCGCTGGCGCCGGTCGGCGCGTGCGGCCGGTGAGCCGAGAAGATCCAGCCGCCGATGGGGTCGGCGTCACTCCACAGGTTCACCCACCGCCAACCGACCCGGTGGCCGATCTCGTGCAGCGCCGCGTCGTCGACGTACGCGGGGAAGAGCCGCGCGTAGAGGCGGCGCAGCGGTGACCCGTGGGTGAGCAGAGCGACCCGACTGCCGACGTGCGGCGGCAACTGGAGCACCGTCGCGGCGAGCAGGACCGAGCCGTGGCTGTGCCCGGTGAGCAGCACCGCGTCGCCGCGCTCGACGAGGTACGTGATGCGGCGGGCCAGCTCCGGCACGGCCCGCTCGGAATAGCAGGGCGGCGCGAACGGGTGGGCGGCCCGAGGCCAGAAGGTGCCGAGGTCCCAGAGGACACCGATGTGCCGACGGAACGGCACGGTCCGGTAGGCGAAGGTGCCCCCGACGAGCAGGCCGAGGATGATCGCCGCGATCACCCAGCTGCCGAACGCGATGCCGAAGATGACCGAGTCCGCGGGCAGACCGAGGTTCCGCTCGATGACGTCGGCCGGGAACTGCCCCAGCAGGCCGACGGTGGTGGTTGCCGTGGCGAGTCCGGTGAGACAGCCGTAGAGCACGGCCAGCGGCACCAGTTTCTCGGTGAAGCGAGCCCGCGCGATCGCGTCCCGGACCTGCCGCAGTCGCGGCCCGGCCTCGGCCGGGGCGTCCGGGTAGTCGTGGGCGACGATCGCCGCCGCGGCTCGGCGCCGACTGCGCCGGGAGAGCACGATGACGAGGCCGGCGACGATCAGGGTGGCCAGCAGGGCCCGGAAAAAGCCGTAGATCGCCCAGGTGTACGCCCGAGGCGGACCGGTCGCGATGCCCTCCCCGGTCGGCACGTCGCGATCGAGGAAGTCCGCCACCCGGTAGACCAACTCCGCGGAGTAGGCCACCGCCAGGCTGATCCCGGTGGCCGCGACCACGAGGGCGCCCAGCCCGAACAGCGGGGTGGCACCGCGATTCCGGCGGCAGAGCAGCACCACGCCCAGAGCGGCCAGCAGCGCCGTCTGTGCGACGAACAACCCGGCCAGGTGCGTCTCGTAGCCGGGCAGTCCGTGCCCCTCGTGCCACTGCGGTGGACCGGTCGCCAGGTGAGCCAGGACGACGACGGTCAGGACGACGGCGGCGGTCCGCAGCGTACGGGTGACCCGGTCGAGCCGCTGGTCCCCGGCGGCCCGGTCGATCAACGGTGGCGTGCAGAGCAGCACCGCGCAGACCACCAGGACCACTCCGGTGACAACCGTCAGCGTGATCGTGATCGCCGTGGCGCCGCTCGCGGCCCGGGCCAGGAGCAGGGTGAGGTCCAGCGTCGCGAACGCGGCGGCGACGTGGATGGAGCGCAGCCGGCCCACCAGCGGCTCGGCGTCCCACTGACCGACGGTGCCGAGCCGCGACCCGGAGAACTCCCGATCAGGTGCGCGAAACGCCTCGAACGTTCGACCCGGGCGGTTGCTGATCCGCCAGATCAGGCCGATCGCGGCGGCCGGGACCAGCGCGAGCACCGCCAGTCGCAGTCCGACCGGTCGTCCGCTCAGCCAGGACAACCAGCTGCGCCCGGCCAGGCAGCGCGGCGAGGAGAGGCATTTCCAGCCGACCAGGTCCACTGCGACGCCGGCGATGGCGAGCACGTACAGCACGGTGAGTGTGAGCGCCAGCAGCCGGCACAGCGACTTGACCACCGCCTCGGAGCGAGGGTTCGCCGGGCGCATCCAGATCGCGACGTTGACCAGCATGAAGGGCAGCAGGAAGACCACTGCCAGGGTGCGGGCCACGGTCCCGGACGGCAGGTCACCCCAGCGGTACGCCTCCAGCGTCACCCCGTGCGCGCCGGTGCTGTCCTCGCACCGGGGCCGCGGCCGGTAGAAGCCACCGCTGCGGTCACCCGCGACCTGTGCCGTCTGCTGAAGGTCGAGGACCTGTGCGGCGCTCGCGCCCGAGACGCCGTGCACCCGCAGCTCCACGACATCGCGGGGGATGTTCGACCCGCTCAACCGCGCTGATCCATGCGACGACCCCCCGAGGCGCTCGGCAGCCCCGTCTACCCGATGCGGACTGCCTCAACCGCACGAGCTGACGGGAGCGGGTCGGTGACCGTTGGCGAGGCTCAGCGCTCCCGGTCGGGTGTCAGGTCCGTCCTCGCCTGCCCGGTGTCCGGGTCGAAGGGGAACGACACGTGCTGGTGGATCATCTCCCAGCCCCGACCGGCCCGCTGGAAGACGCGGGTGCCCCGCGACCAGCTCACGATCGTGGTGCCGTCCGGCTGCTGCGCGGTCATCCGGTTGAGGCCCCACGACACGGCCAGGTCGTCGCGGGCGATGACCGCCAGGTCCGGAACGGTCCAGGTGACGGTGCCGGTGCTGACGTCGAGGCCGTTGGCGCAGACCTCGCGAACCTCGTCGCGGCCGACGTACTCCAGCGGCAGTTCGTGCTCGTACGACACGACGGGCGCGGCGACGGGCTCCATGATCCCGTCGAGATCCTTCGCCTCGGTGGCCTCGTACCAGCGCTCGTGCAGTGACCGCACCTCCCGCTCGGAGGTCTCGCGGTCGTCGGCGCCGCGGTCGTCGGCGAACGAGTGGTGCTCGTGCGCCACGACCCACGAGCCGTTCTCCTTGCGCAGCCCGAGAGTCAGGCGCAGCAGGAGCTCGGGCCGCCTGGCGAGGTCCTCGGGGGTGCCGCAGCGCAGCAGCGCGTTGGCGTAGGCGACGGTGTCGCCCGCGGTGATGTCGAGGCTGGTCAGCTCGAAGACGGCCCCCGACGCCTGCCACCGGAAGAAGTCGGGCCAGGTCCGCTCGTACGCCTCGATGCCCCGGACCCCCTCATGCGGCGGGGGTACGTCGTACATGACGATGTCCGCGGAGTGGCAGGCGAGGACGCCGGGCAGGTCACCGGCATGGACAGCCTGCGCCCACCGCTCGATCAGTTCGCGGATCTGTGTCTCGTCGTCGACCATGGTGCTCCCTCGTGCGTCGGGTTGCTCTCACCTCTACAACCTGCGCGGAGCGACAAACTCATCGCCGTGTGCCGACCGGATCTGCTCAGCCAGGTTCAGGTGGGTCGGCAGACCGCACATGGGCAGTGTCTCCGGGGTCAGGAACGACACCACCTCGGCGATCCGGTCGCCGCGCAGCGCGACGACGTCCAGCGCCGCCGCCGTGAAGACCGACGCTTCCGGGTTCCAGAGGTACGTCCCGAAGGCGAGTTGCCCGTTCGCGTACGTCGGGACGAACCGCCACCGCACCGCCAACGGGCCGTCTAGCAGGAACTCTCGGATGGCGTCGCGGCCCTCGTACCACTGAGGCAGCGGCGGCATCGAGTACCGGGCGTCGTCGGTGAGCATCGCCAGGATGGCCTCGACGTCGCCGCGCTCCCACGCGGTCACGTACCGCCGTGCCAGTTCGCGCACGGTGTCGTCGCCGAGGCTGCTCAGCTCCGCCTGCTGGCTCTCGGTCGGGCGCAGCGCGTCCACGACCCGTCGGGCGCGTTGCAGGGCGCTGTTGACCGCCGGGGTGGAGGTGCCGAGCAGGTCGGCCACCTCGGCGGCGGGGTAGCCGAGCACCTCCCGCAGCAGCAGCACGGCCCGCTGTCGGCCGGGCAGGTGTTGCAGCGACGCGACGAAGGCGAGCTCCAGGTGCTCGCTGTCGATCACCCGCTGCGCCGGGTCCCGCTGTTCCGGAGGCAGGGAGCGTCGGTCCGGGTACGGCCCGAGCCAGGCCGTTTCGGCCACCGCGGCGGCGCCCGGGGTCAGGTCGGTCGGCAGCTCCCGGCGGCGACCCCGACCCTCGATCATGCTCAGGCACCGGTTGGTGGCGATCCTGTACAGCCAGGCTCGCAGAGTGCCGCGATCCTCGTAGCGGTGCTGGTTCTGCCAGGCCCGCGTCAGCGTCTCCTGCACCGCGTCCTCGGCGTCGTGGAAGGAACCGAGCATCCGGTAGCAGTGGGCCGTCAGCTCGTCGCGGTGCTCGTCGATCAGCCGAGCGAACGTCACGGTCGTGGAGCCTACCGTCGGCCCGGCCGTCGCGCGCCCGCTCGCTGGCGCCGACCGATCGGCGGGGGAGGGGATTGATCCGACCAGGGCGGGGTAGGTGCCGCCATGGTCGCTGCCGGTCGGCGCGGAGCGGACGGTGGCGTTCCGGCACGTGCCGGGGACACCGACCACGGCGGCCTGGCGAACACCGTGGCCCAGCTGTGGGACCGTGCGCTGGACACGGTGCGGGAGCGGTTCCGTCGGGTACGCGCCGTCGGCGGCCTCGCCCTGCAGGCCGGGCTGGCTGCGGCGCTGTCCTGGTTCGTGGCGCACGAGCTGCTGCACGTGTCGCAGCCGGTGTTCGCGCCGATCTCCGCCGTCTCGACCCTCGCCGCGTCCGTCGGTCAACGGCTGCGTCGCACCGTCGAGCTGATCCTCGGCGTCACCGTCGGGGTGCTGATCGGCGATCTGCTCCTCCTGGTGATCGGCACCGGCTGGTGGCAACTCTCCCTGATCGTCGTCCTGGCGATCATGGTCGCGTTGTTCCTCGCGGGCAGTGCCGCGGTGGTGATCCAGGCCGGGGCGACGGCGGTGCTCATCGCCACGCTCAGCCCGTCGATCCGCGATCTGGAGGTTCCCCGGTTCGTGGACGCGCTCGTCGGGGGAGGGGTGGCGCTGCTGGTCACCGCCGTGCTGCTGCCGCTGAACCCGCTGCGGGTGCTCAACCGGGCCGCGCGCCCGGCACTGGATCTCCTGGCCGCCCAGCTCGACGCCACCGCCGACGCGCTGGCCGAGCGTGATGCCGCTCGCGCGCGTACCGCCCGCAGCGAGCTGCGGCAGAACAAGGGCCCGCTGAAGGCGTTCGTCGAGGCGACCCAGGGCGCCCGCGAGGCCAGCACCCTGTCACCGGTGCACTGGCACCAGCGACGCGGGCCGGTGGGCCGCTACGCGCAGGCGGCGGAGCCGATCGACCGGGCGATGCGCAACAGCGGAACGTTGATCCGTCGCTCCGTGACTCTGATCGAGGACCGCGAACCGGTCCCGGAGCCGCTGCCGAGGGCGGTCGCCGATCTCGCCGAGGCCGTCCGGTTGCTCAAGCGGGAGTTCGCCGCGGGTGACGAGCCGGACCGGGCGTGCAAGCAGGCACTGTTGGCGGTCGAGACGGCCGGTCACGCCTACCGGGAGGGCGTCGGCTTCTCCGGTGCGGTGGTGGTGGCGCAGGTTCGTACGACGGTCAGCGACCTTCTGGTGGCCATAGGACTGAGCCAGGAAGACGCGAATCGCCTGGTCAGGCGCTCGTTCGGTGGCCTCTGAGCGCCTGCCGGCCGGACCGTGACGGAGCCAATGGCATCACCTTGAGCCATGGGTGTTGCATGTTGAGCCAAAGTGGTGCCATGATGGTGCCATGGAGCTGAGGTCATACGTCGAGAACCTGCGTGACGAGTTCGCCGTGGCTGCGGAGGGCGTCGACGCGGACGGCCGCGCGCTGGCCGAGCGGCTCTTCGCCCAACTGGAGGCCGCTACCCGACTCACCCTGCTGGAGGCACTGTCTGACGCAGCCGACGAGATCACCCGCGAGCTGGCACCGGGCTCGGTGCACGTCCGGCTGCGTGGGCGCGAGCCTGACTTCGTGGTCACCCCGGCCACCCCGCCGCTCGACGAGCCGAGCGAGGCCACCGGGCCGCAGGCACCCCCTGCGCCGGTGCTCCCACCGGACGGCGACGACGGCGGCACCTCACGGATCAACCTCCGGCTCCCCGACCACCTGAAGGCCAGCGTCGAGGAGGCCGCCGGGCGAGCCGGGCTGTCGGTCAACGCCTGGCTGGTGCGAGCTGTCGCCGCTGCCATCGGGGCGGGCGACACCGAACGTCGTCCACCCCGGCGGGTGGAGCCGCGCTCCGGGCAGCACTTCACCGGCTGGGCCCGCTGACCCCCCGTACCCCTTTGTTTTCGCGCCGCTGACCAGCGGCGACATTCACCGACCACCTTTCGGGAGACCACCATGCCTGTTTTCGAAACGCCAGAGCCCATCTCCGTCCAGATCGAGTTGCCCGTCGGGGATGTCTGGATCAGCGCGACCGACCGCACCGACACGGTGGTGACGGTGCGGCCCCGCGACCCGTCGAGCAGGGCCGACGTGAGCACCGCCGAACAGTGCACCGTCGAGTACGCCGCCGGAAAGCTGCTGATCAGGGTGTCGAAGAGTTGGCGCCGCTACGGCTTCGGCCCCGGCCCGTCGGTCGACGTCCTGATCGAGTTGCCGACCGGGTCGCGGGTGCACGCAGAGTCCTCGTGGGCGGCATTCCGCTGCGAGGGCCGGCTCGGCGAGTGCCGGATCAAGACCGGAAGTGGGATCCGGCTCGACGAGACCGGCCCGCTGGACATCGACAGCAGCCACGGTGAGGTCGCCGTGGAGCGCGTCGCCGGTGACGCCCGGGTGAAGGCTTCGTCCGGCAAGGTGCGCATCGGTGCGGTCGACGGCACCGCCGAGATCAAGAACTCCTCCGGCGACTGCTGGATCGGCCGCAGCGGCGGCGACGTGCGGGTCAACACCGCCTACGGCGACATCACCCTCGACACGTCGACGGCCTCGGTGACGGCACGCACCGCCTACGGCAACCTCCGGCTGGGCGAGGTCGCACGGGGATCGATCGACCTGAACACCTCGTACGGGGCCATCGAGGTCGGCATCCGTCGGGGGACCGCCGCCTGGCTCGACGTCAGCTCCAAGCACGGCCGCGTACACAACGCCCTGGAAACCGCCGACAGCCCGGCGCAGACCGACGAGACGGTCGAGGTCCGGGCGAACACCGCCTACGGCGACATCATGATCCGCCGCGCCTGATCCGCTGCCACACAGACCGCAAAGAGGAGACCATGACCAGCTCCACGAAACCCGCAATCGTCGCCACCGACCTGCGGAAGTCCTACGGTGACAAGGTCGTGCTGGACGGCATCGACCTCATGATCACCGAGGGAACGATCTTCGCGTTGCTCGGCCCCAACGGTGCCGGCAAGACCACCACCGTGCAGATCCTCTCCACGCTGATCAACGCTGACGGCGGCAACGCCCGCGTCTTCGGCCACGACCTGGCCCGAGAGCCCAACGCCGTACGCGAACTGATCGGCGTCACCGGCCAGTTCTCCGCCGTCGACAACCTGCTCACCGGGCGAGAGAACCTGAGCCTGATGGCCGACCTGTGTCACCTGGACAAGGCGGCCGGCCGGCGACGGATCGCCGACCTGCTCGACCAGTTCGACCTGGTGGAGGCGGCGGGCAAGCCGGTGTCGACGTACTCCGGCGGCATGCGCCGACGGCTCGACCTCGCGATGACCCTGGTCGGTGAGCCCCGCGTCATCTTCCTCGACGAGCCGACCACCGGCCTCGACCCGCGCAGCCGCCGGGCCATGTGGCAGATCATCCGCAACCTCGTCGCCGAGGGCGTCACCATCCTGCTCACCACGCAGTACCTGGAGGAGGCCGACCATCTCGCCGACCGCGTCGCCTTCCTCGACCACGGCCGGCTGATCGCCGAGGGCACGCCGCGCGAACTCAAGCGGCTCATCCCGGGCGGCCACGTCGTGTTGCAGTTCGCCGATCAGGAAGGGCTCGACTCGGCGGCCCAAGCGTTCGCCGCCGCCACCCGCGACGACGCCGCGCTCACCCTCCAGGTGCCGAGTGACGGCGGGGTCGGCACGCTGCGGTCCCTGCTCGACCAGCTCGATCGCGCCTCCATCACCGTGGCCGGGCTCTCCGTGCACACCCCCGATCTCGACGACGTCTTCCTCACCCTCACCGGCCAGCCGGACACCCGCGCCGGCCGCCCCGACCACGAAAGGGCTCCAGCGCGATGAGCACCCTCTCCCTCGCCGTCCGTGACTCGAGCACGATGCTGCGGCGCAACCTCCTGCACATGCGGCGCTACCCGTCGATGACCCTGCTGCTCGTCGGCGTCCCGGTCATCACCCTGCTGCTCTTCGTCTACGTCTTCGGTGGCACGCTCGGTGCCGGCCTCGGGCCGACCGGCGACCGTTCCCAGTACGCCAACTACGTCACGCCGGGCATCCTGCTCATCACCGTGGCCAGCGCGGCGCAGGGCACCGCCATCTCGGTCGCGATGGACATGACCGAGGGCATCATCGCCCGGTTCCGAACGATGGCGATCTTCCGACCGTCGGTCCTCACCGGACACGTCCTGGGCAGCCTGGTCCAGACCCTGCTCAGCCTCGCGGCCGTCACCGGTGTGGCGCTGCTCGTCGGGTTCCGGCCCACGGCCAACCCGGTCGAGTGGCTCGCCGCCATCGGCGTCCTCTCCATGATCACCTTTGCGCTGGCCTGGCTGTCGGTCGCCCTCGGCCTGGTCAGCGACAGTGTCGAGACGGCCAGCAACCTGCCCATGCCACTGATCCTCCTGCCGTTCCTCGGCAGCGGGTTCGTCCCCACCGACTCCATGCCCACCGTGGTTCGATGGTTCGCCGACTACCAGCCCTTCACGCCCGTCATGGAAACCCTCCGCGGCCTGCTCCTCGGCACCGGGATCGGTGCCAACGGGATCATCGCGGTGATCTGGTGCGTCGTCATCAGCGCGCTCTCCTTCCTCTGGGCCAAGACCCTCTACAACCGCAGTCGAGCGACCTGATCCTGACCGGCGCCCGATGTCCCCGCCATCGCGACGGACAGCCGGCGGCTCGGCCCACTGGGCCGAGCCGGGGGCCGCGCCCCCCGGCTGTCCACGTCGCGCGGGACGGGGTCGAGGTGGTGCAGGGCTGGCGGCGTCGCGAAGGCTTGACCGACTCGGGTTTCATGAATTCGGCCCTGTCGCCGCGCCTCGGATCCCCCGATTTCAATGAACGCGAGTGGATCTACCAGGTCGCACGACGTGGCCACGCCACTGCCAGCGTCGCGCCACGGCGCCGCGCGCGGGAGGCCGATCGTGAGCCGTCCGTCCGACCCGAGGGCACGCGACCGACGCAGCCATCACTGAAACGTCGAATGTTATCGATAACACCCGCCGGGTGTCCGATCATGAGATGCGCCGGTCGCCCGCCGGGGCGCTCGCCGATGAGCCCGCGCGACCGTCGGCTCCGGTTCCATAGATCTGATCGACAGATCGCGCAGCCTCGATGATGTTATCGCCAACATCATCGGCGAGCGGCACGCGGTCGCCGTCGGACGGCCGTCTCGTGGTGGCGGAGGGTGGGACCTTGTCGTCCGGCCCGCCGAGAGGCATCCGGGCGGCGGCCGGTCCGCGCGGCAGCCCCACCCGGAGTGCAGAGGAAAGGCCTGGCACTGGATTCGCGCCTTTTGCGCCGATCCGTTATCGACCCTCCCGAGTCGGCCCACCTTTGGCGTTCCGTTACGGAGCTGTTGCGGGTAGATGTCTTGACGAGGCTGGATGTGAGCGTTAACACTATCCCCGTTAACGGTGGAGGTGAACATGAACCGTGTGGACGGAGCAGGCGACCGCTATGTCGTCGGTGTCGACTACGGCACCCTGTCCGGGCGCGCTCTGGTGGTCCGTGTCGGTGATGGTGCCGAGTTGGGGACCGCGGTGCACGAGTACGGCGACGCAGTGATCAGCACGGCGCTTCCGGGAGGTCGACCGCTTCCCCCGGACTGGGCCCTGCAGAACCCGGAGGACTACCGCGACGTGTTGCGGTACGCCGTCCCGGCGGCGGTGTCCGCCGCAGGGGTGGATCCGGCCGCGATCGTCGGCATCGGCATCGACTTCACCGCCTGCACGGTGCTGCCGACGACCGCCGACGGCATCCCGCTCTGCGAGGATCCCGAGCTGCGCGACCGGCCGCACGCCTGGGTCAAGCTGTGGAAGCACCACGCGGCGCAGACGCACGCCGACCGGATCAACGCGCTGGCCCACGAGCGGGCCGAGCCGTGGATCGGCCGGTACGGCGGCAAGATCTCCGCCGAGTGGCAGTACGCCAAGGGGCTCCAGATGCTGGAGGAGGACCCCGAGGTCTACCACCGCGCCGAGCGCTTCATCGAGGCGGCCGACTGGATCGTCTGGCAGCTCTGCGGCACCGAGACCCGCAACGTCTGCACGGCCGGTTACAAGGGCATCCTTCAGGACGGTCAGTACCCCAGTGAGGACTTCCTGACCGCGCTCAATCCCGGGTTCGGCGACTTCGTGACCAAGCTGGACGGTCCGTTGCTGCCCCTGGGCGCCCGGGCCGGCTCGCTCACCGCGCGGGCCGCCGCCTGGACCGGCCTGCCGGAGGGGATCGCGGTCGCCGTCGGCAACGTCGACGCGCACGTCACCGCGGCGTCCGCGCAGGCCGTGGAGCCCGGCCGGCTCGTCGCCATCATGGGCACCTCGACCTGTCACGTGGTCAACGGCGCCCAGGTCGCCGAGGTGGCAGGTATGTGCGGTGTCGTGGACGGCGGCATCAGCCCCGGCGCGTGGGGTTACGAGGCCGGGCAGAGCGGTGTCGGCGACATCTTCGGCTGGTTCGTCGAGCACGCGGCTCCGGCCGGCGTCGACTCGCACGAACGCCTCACCGAGCTGGCCGCGAGCCAGCCGGTCGGCGCGCACGGTCTGATCGCCCTGGACTGGTGGAACGGCAACCGTTCACTGCTGGTCAACCACGACCTCAGCGGGATGATCGTCGGAATGACCCTGGCCACCCGGCCGCAGGACATCTACCGGGCGCTGCTGGAGTCCACCGCGTACGGCACTCGGATGATCATCGAGGCGTTCGTCGAGGCCGGAGTCGCGGTGAACGACCTCGTGATCGCCGGCGGCCTCACCAACAACGCGCTGCTGATGCAGATCTACGCCGACGTGACCAAGCGGCCACTGAACATCATCGCCTCGACGCAGGGGCCGGCGCTGGGATCGGCGATCCACGCCGCCGTGGCAGCCGGCGAGTTCCCCTCGGTCCACGAGGCGTCGCAGGCGATGGGTCGGGTGCACGAGGCCGTGTACCGACCGGATCCCGAGCGGGCGCGTGCCTACGACGCCCTCTACGCCGAGTACCGGACGCTGCACGACCACTTCGGTCGCGGCGGCAACGACGTCATGCTGCGCCTGCGGGCTATCCGCAACGCGGCAGCCGGAACCGCTGCGGCCGCACCCGAGGCCGCGTTGGAGGTGGTCGCATGAGCACTGAGGTGACCGGACAGATCCGTGAGCTGCGCGAGACCGTCGCACGCCTGCACTCCGAGCTGACCCGGTACGGCCTGGTCGCCTGGACGTCCGGCAACGTCTCCGCGCGGGTTCCCGGCCAGGACCTCCTGGTGATCAAGCCGAGCGGCGTCAGCTACGACGACCTCACCGCGGACAACATGGTGGTGTGTGACCTCGACGGCGCTCTCGTCGAGGGCGACTTCGCCCCGTCCAGTGACACCGCCGCGCACGCCTACGTCTACCGGGCCATGCCCGAGGTCGGTGGGGTCGTGCACACGCACAGCTCGTACGCCACCGCGTGGGCCGCCTGCGGCGAGGCGATCCCGTGCCACCTCACCGCCCAGGCCGACGAGTTCGGCGGGGAGATCCCGATCGGCCCGTTCGCTCTGATCGGCGGTGACGACATCGGCAAGGGCATCGTCGCCACGCTGGCCGGTCACCGCTCGCCTGCGGTGCTGATGCAGAACCACGGCGTCTTCACCATCGGGCGCGACGCCCGCGCCGCGGTCAAGGCCGCGGTCATGTGCGAGGACGTGGCCCGTACCGCGCATCTGGCCCGCGCACTGGGGCAGCCCGTGCCGATGGCGCAGGCAGACATCGATGCTCTTTATGACCGTTACCAGAACGTCTACGGTCAACAACCAGTCGCACCCGCGGGTTCCTGACCATTTCGGCCAGGTCGAAGCCCGCTGGTCTGCACCACCGATGCACCACCGACGCACCAGCACGCACCAGTACGCACCACCCGCGTACGCCGCTCTTTCGCACCTCGGCGGTTGGCGCGGTTTCCCACCACATGAGCCAAGGAGATCCGATGAGAAAGATGCGAACGCAGTCCGCTCCGTGGCGCGCTGCCGCGGTCCTCGCCAGCGTGCTGCTCGTCGGCGGCGTGGCGGCCTGCGGCAACAGCGACACCGGCGGCGGCGGTTCCAAGGACGACGGCAAGATCACGATGGGCTTCTCCCAGGTCGGTGCGGAGAGCGGCTGGCGTACCGCGAACACCACCTCGATCAAGGATGCCGCCGCTGCGGCCGGGATCGAGCTGAAGTTCGACGACGCTCAGCAGAAGCAGGAAAACCAGATCAAGGCGATCCGCAACTACATCCAGCAGAAGGTCGACGTGATCGCCTTCTCGCCGGTGGTGGAGTCCGGGTGGGACACCGTGCTCAAGGAGGCCAAGGACGCCGACATCCCGGTCATCCTGACCGACCGCTCGGTGGACTCGGCCGACAAGAGCCTGTACAAGACCTTCCTCGGCTCGGACTTCGTCAAGGAGGGCCGGCTCGCGGGTGAGTGGCTGGTCGAGCAGAAGAAGACCGCCTCGGGCCCGGTGAACATCGTCGAGTTGCAGGGCAACACCGGCGCGGCGCCGGCGAACGACCGCAAGAAGGGCTTCGCCGAGGCCATCGCCGCCAACCCGAACCTGAAGGTCATCGCCTCCCAGCCGGGTGACTTCACCCGCGCGGGCGGCAAGCAGGTCATGGAGCAGTTCCTCAAGGCCAACCCGAAGATCGACGTGTTGTTCGCGCACAACGACGACATGGGCCTGGGCGCACTCGAGGCGATCACCGCTGCCGGCAAGGTGCCCGGCAAGGACATCACCATCATCACTGTCGACGCTGTCAAGGACGGCATGCAGGCTCTCGCCGACGGGAAGTTCAACTTCATCGCGGAGTGCAGCCCGCTGCTCGGCCCGCAGCTGATGGACCTGGCCAAGAAGGTGCACGCTGGCGAGCAGGTGGCGCCTCGGATCGAGACCGAGGAGACCACCTTCACCCAGGAGCAGGCCAAGGAAGCACTGCCCAACCGCAAGTACTGACCGACGCCGGGGTCGCCGCGCTCGCGTGGCGGCCCCGCCGCGTCGTCCCCCTACCCGCAACGGACCGGGCATGGCCCGCGACCATCCCGCAGCACGCCCGCCCGGGCGATCCCCAGGGACGACCGGGCGGGCGCACGGGGCGGTGGCGGCCCTTCCGTGTCGACAACCCAGAAGAGGTCTGATGGGATGACGGATAGCCGTCCGGTCCTGACGATGACCGGGATCAGCAAGTCCTTCCCCGGGGTGCGCGCACTCCACGACGTCAACTTCCGGCTCTTTCCCGGCGAGGTGCACGCCCTGATGGGCGAGAACGGCGCCGGCAAGTCGACCCTCATCAAGGTGCTGACCGGTGTCTACGACACCGACGAGGGCACCATCACCCTCGACGGCGAGCCGGTCTCCTTCAGCGGGCCGATGCAGGCGACCGCCGCCGGGGTGAGCACGGTCTTCCAGGAGGTGAACCTCTGCACCAATCTCTCGGTTGCGGAGAACATCTTCATCGGCCGCGAGCCCCGGCGACTCGGCGCCGTGCACTGGGGTGAAGTTCGCCGCCGGGCCCGGGCGCTGCTTGCCCTCCTCGACCTCGACCTCGACGTCAGTGCGCCGCTCGGCTCGTACTCCCTGGCTATCCAGCAGATGGTCGCCATCGCCCGCGCGATCGACATCAAGGCTCGGGTGCTGATCCTGGACGAGCCGACGTCCAGCCTGGACGCCGGCGAGGTGGCCCAGCTGTTCCGCATCATGCGGCACCTGCGTGACGAGGGCATCGCGATCCTCTTCGTGACCCACTTCCTCGACCAGGTCTACGAGATCGCCGACCGCATCACGGTGTTGCGCAACGGTGGGCTCGTCGGCGAGTACCTGACCACCGAGCTGCCTCAGCTCTCCCTGGTCGAGAAGATGATCGGCAAGGAACTCGACGTCCTCGAAGGCATCGAGGAGCACTCCCGCCGGGACCTGGCCGCGCTGGAGGAGGGCACCCCACTGGTGGCGGTGTCGAACTTCGGCCGGGCGGGGGCGGTCGAGCCGTTCAGCCTCACCATCCACGCTGGCGAGGTGGTGGGCCTGGCCGGCCTGCTGGGCTCCGGGCGTACCGAGGTGGCGCGGCTGTTGTTCGGCGCCGACCGGACCGACGGCGGTCAGGTCGCGGTGGACGGCACGGCGAGCAGCCTGCGCACCCCCGCCCAGGCCATCGACCATGGCATCGGCTTCTGTTCGGAGAACCGTCGCGCGGAGGGCATCGTCGCCGACCTGTCGGTCCGCGAGAACATGATCCTCGCCATGCAGGCCGCCCGTGGCTGGTTGCGGCCCATCCCGCGTCGCCGGCAGGACGAGCTGGTCGACAAGTACGTCAAGGCACTCAACATCCGGCCGGCGGACCCGGAGGTGCCGGTCCGCAACCTCTCCGGTGGCAACCAGCAGAAGGTGCTCCTGGCCCGGTGGCTGATCACCGAGCCGCGACTGTTGATCCTCGACGAACCGACCCGGGGCATCGACATCGGCGCGAAGACCGAGATCCAGAAGCTCGTGACCCAGTTGTCCGACGGCGGCATGGCGGTGCTGTTCATCTCCGCCGAGCTGGAGGAGGTGCTGCGCCTCAGCCACAAGGTGGCCGTGATGCGGGACCGGCAGATGGTCGCGCAGCTCGCCAACGACGACACCCTGGACGCGGACCGCATCATGCAGACGATCGCCAGCGGGTCCCACCGGGAGGAGGCAGACCGATGAACGCCACCATGGGCCGCTACCGGGCGGTGACCGGTCACCGGTTGTTCTGGCCCGTCGCCGTGCTGGTCGTCATGCTCGCCGCGAACACGATCTACCGGCCCGGGTTCCTGTCGATCGAGCTCAAGGACGGGCACCTGTACGGCTCGCCGATCGACATCCTGCGGCTGAGCGCACCACTGATCCTCGTCGCGCTGGGGATGACCCTGGTCATCTCGACCGGCGGCATCGACCTGTCGGT
>NZ_JAGPYA010000036.1:0-70633 GCF_018070245.1 Micromonospora sp. M61
CATCAAACAAAGGAAAAAAGTCTTAGGGAGATCGGCACCGCCAAGCGGGGGGGCTTGCGGGGGCCGGGTCGGCGGCCTGCGAGCCGGAGGGCTCGGGCGCCGGGTCCATGTGTAACGACCGGGGGTCGGGGGTCATTCCCCGGTGGGCCCACCCGCCGACGTCCGCTCGTGTGAAGCGGTGCTCGGGTGGTCGCTCGTGGGGACTGCAACGACCGGGGGCCCGGGGTCATTCCGGGGGGCGGGCCATCCCGTCGCACCCGATGGGGCGCGGGTGCTGGGGGAGGCTTCAACGATGCGGACCGGGTCGGCATTCCAACCCCGCTACCAGCTGTTCCAACCTCGGTGGGCGGGGCGGTTAACCGATGGTCCTGCGATCGTCAGAGTGTGTAACGACCCCGCCCGGGCCATCATTCCGACCCACCGGTGCGACCGGTCACAGGCCAAACGCCCCGAACCTCGTACCGCGGCCATCGGCGCTCTCGCTTTAACCCCTCAGACCGGACAAACCTCGCATCAGCCGACCGGTGCCCGAGCAGGCCGGGGCCGCACCGTCCCGCCGGCCCGGGTGCCGCGCGCTTGGGACCCATCGGGCACGCACCACCCCCATGCGGGCATGATCCACTCGACTTCACGGAAACCGCGGCATCCGCGACAGGCCGACACCCCGACTTCAATGAAGCCCAGTCGATCATGAGGTTGGCGATGACTGACGCCCTGCTCAGGGCCGGAAATTCGGTTGAATCTACGCGCAGGCGCCGGCAGGCTGAAGTCTCCGCCACCCCACATCCGGAGGACTTTCCATGCGCCTGCTCCGTGATCTGTGGGGCACCTCGGCACGTCGTATGACGGTCGTGGCCGTCCTGATCGTGCTCGGCGCCGCCGGTCAGGCGGGCGCCTCGGCGCTGGCCGGCGCGGTGCTGGTGCATCGTTCGGCCGGCTTTTTCGTTGTGCTGGCCGCGGCGCTGGTCGCCGTGGTGCTCAGCGACCTCGCGGTGAGCCTGCTGATGGCCGGCTTGACCGCCGACTGGTCCGCCGACGTCCGCCGACGGCTCTGCCGGGTCGCCTTCGGGCAGGACCTGCCCACCCTGGAGACCACCCCGGTGGGTGAGCTGCTCGACCGCATCGACGGGGACGTCTACCAGGTGGCGTCGGCGATCCGTAACCAGGGCACCCGGCTCGCCCAGGGGCTGTGCGTCGGCCTGTTGTCGATGGTCGTGGCGTTGGTCGTGTGGTGGCCGGCCGGTGTCGCGATGCTGCTGCTCACTGTGGTGCTCGCAGTCAGTCTGCGCCGGCCCACGGCGCGGATCGCCCCGGCCCGGATGGCTGAGGAGGAGGCGTGGTCCGACCTGGCCGCCGTGATGGAGGAGGCGGTGCACGGCCAGGACGACGTACGGACCAGCCTGGCCCGCCCGTACGTGCTGCGGCTGTACGCACGGCGGGCCGCCGCCGTGCTGTCCCGGGGCGGCCTGGTCTGGGTGTTGTCCGCCCGGGTGGCCGCCGCCGCGACCGCGACGATCCGGGCTGGCATCGGCGCGGTGGTGCTCGGCGGGGCCTGGGCGTTGACCACCGACCGGATCGACGCCGCCCGGCTCACCGCCATCTGGCTGCTCGCCCTGGCCTTCGGTGCCACCGCGGAACACGTCAGCCGGATGGTGCCGGAGATCCAGGAGGCTCTCGGCGCGTGGGCCCGGGTGCAGTTGCTGCACAAGGCACGGCAGGAGCCCGTCGGCGGCGCCAGCCCGACCGAGGGTGACCTGCGCATCCGCGACCTGACCTTCGGATACCAGGTGAGTGGCCCGGAGGGTGGCCGGGGGGCCGCGCTGCGCGGGCTCAGCCTCACCTTCGCGCGTGGGCGCTCGTACGCGCTGATCGGGCGGACCGGTTCGGGCAAGTCCACGCTCGCGAAGGTGCTCACCAGGGCTGTCGACGTGCCGTCGGGCACTGTCTTCCTCGGTGGCACCGACCTGTGTGACCTCGACGTCGAGCAGTTGCGCCGCTGGGTGGCACTGGTGCCGCAACGTACCGAGATCGTGGCCGGCACCCTCGCGGAGAACGTGGCGCTCTACGACCCCGAGCTGCTCGACGCCGCGGCCCAGGCACTGAACGAGCTGGGCCTGGCCGGCTGGATCGCCGAGTTGCCGGACGGGTTGGCGACCCGGCTGGGGGAGGGCGGGCACGTGCTCTCCGCCGGCCAGGAGCAGCTGGTGGCGTTCGCCCGGATCCTGGTCCGGGACCCGCATGTGGTGATCCTCGACGAGGCCACCGCACGTCTGGATCCTGTCACCGAGGCGCGGGTGCAGCGGGCTACCGAACGACTGCTGCGCGACCGGATCGGCATCGTCATCGCCCACCGACTCTCCTCGGTGCGCCGCTGTGACGAGGTGGTCGTGCTGGCCGACGGCGCGGTGGTCGAGGCCGGCCCGTTGGAGACGTCGACGCGCTTCGCCGAACTGCTGGCGACCAGTCACGCGGCCGCGTACGCCGCAGTGGCACCGGCCGGCCGCGCCGGCGCCGGCACCGGCACCGACCTGCTGGTCGGCCCCGACCCGGCCGACGCCTGGCCGAGCGAGCCGACCACCGAGCCGGTCGAGAGGGCCGGGCAGGTCGAGAGGGCCGGGCAGGTCGAGTCGGTCGAGAAGGCCGGGCCGACGCGGGCCGACCCGCCACCGCTGCCTCCCGTGCCGCCGGCCCGGACGCTGCGAGAGATCATCCGACTCTGCACCAACGATCCCCGGTACGGGCTGGCGGCGATCGGGTTGTTCCTCGGGCTCAGCCTGCTGGGGCTGGACGGCCCGGTGCTGCCCTGGCTGTGGGCCGACCTGGTCGACGGGACCGGCAACCCGTACCTGCCGGCGGTCGGGATCGTGGCCGGGCTGCTGGTCACCATGCCGCTGCCGTACTACACCCACGTCTGGTTCCCCCAGTGGTGGGTGCGGCAGATGCTGCGCATCGGCCTGCGCCTGGTGCACGGCCAGACCGGGGCGCGCCGGGTCAGCTCGCACACCCCGGCGGAGGTCGTGGCGCAGGGCGGTGACACCGAGCGGGTGGTCCAGCTCGCCGACAACGTGCTGGACCAAGGCGTCGCGCTGGTGCTGGTGGTCGCCATGACGGCGGTCACCGGGAGCGTCGTACCGGGGCTGTTCTTCCTCGGCACGATGGTGGTCTCCGGGCTGGCCGCGACGTTGTTCGGGCCGAAACTCGAACGCGCGGCCCGGGCGACGGTGGCGGCGCGGGCCGCCTTCGCCACGGCGCTGGTCTCCGCGCTCTCCGCGGCGCGGACGGTGAAGCTCGCCGGCGCGACCACGGCGGTGCTGCGTCACCTGGCGGGCCTGGACGTGCTGCGCAGCGACCGGCAGCGGCGGGAGATCTCGGTGCAGGTGTGGGCGCGTTCCACGCCGTCGGTGGCGAGCGGGCTGTTGCCGATCGGCGCGTGGGCGCTCTACCTGAGCGGCTCGCTCTCCGCCGGGGCGGTGCTGGTGGCCGTCTCCACGCTGGGCGCGGCGCGCTGGTTCGCCTGGACCACCGCGTCGTTGATCTCCCAGCTGCCCTCGGCGCGGGTCTGGACGCGGCGCACGGCGGCGATGACCGGAGTGAGCGCGTACTCCGCTGGGGTTTCGGCTGTCGACCTGGCCGCCGGGACGGCGCCCGCGCCGACGCCACCACCCCGGCATCCGCTGCGCCGCCTGGACCTGCGCGGCTTCGGGGTGGTGCATTCCGACGGTACGGTGGCCGTCCGGGACGTCGACCTGACCGTGCAGCGTGGGCAGTTGGTGCTGGTCGTCGGGCCGGTGGGGTCGGGCAAGTCCTCGTTGCTGCGGGCGCTGGCCGGGATCGTGCACCACACCGGTGAGCTGGCCTGGAACGGTGACCCAGTCACCGAGCCGGAGCTGTTCCTGCGCCCCAACCAGGTCGGTTACGTCGGCCAGTTGCCTCGGGTGCTGTCCGGCACTGTCGCCGACAACATCGCGCTCGGGCACGAGGTGGACGCGGCCGGGGCGGTCAGCACCGCACAGCTCGACCACGACCTGGCCGCCGCTGGCGGTGGGCTCGGTCTGCTCATCGGGCACAAGGGCACCCGGCTGTCCGGCGGCCAGTTGCAGCGGTTGGCGCTGGCCCGTGCGCTGGCCCCGCGTACCGAACTGCTGGTCGCCGACGACGTGTCGTCGGCGCTGGACGTCACGACCGAGCTGGCGCTGTGGCAGGCGTTGCGCGACCACGGGGTGACAGTGGTCGGCTCCACCGCGAAGCGCGCCGCGCTGGTCCGGGCCGACCACGTGGTGGTGCTGCTCGGCGGGCAGGTGGCGGCCCAGGGGACCTGGCAGGACCTGGAGGGTCGCTGGTCACACCTGGCCGGCTGAGAGCGGGATGACGCTCGGGCGGCTGCGCACAGCGGCAGCCGCCCGACCGCCCGGAAGATCAGGCCGCGCGGGCGTACTGGGCGGGGCCGGAGTACGCGACGCCGAGCTTGGCGGCGGCCCGGCGCGGCCAGTACGGGTCGCGCAGCAGCTCCCGGCCCAGCAGCACCAGGTCGGCCTCGCCGCTGGCGACGATCTGCTCCGCGTGCTCGGGCTCGACGATCAGGCCCACCGCGCCGGTCGGCACACCGGCGTCGCGGCGGATCTGCGCGGCCAACGGCACCTGGTAGCCGGGGCCGAGCGGGATGCGCTGGTCGGTGCTGACGCCACCGGAGGACGCGTCGACCAGGTCGACGCCGACGCCGGCCAGCTCGCCGGCGAGCACCACGCTGTCCTCGATCGTCCAGCCGCCCTCAGCCCAGTCGGTGGCGGAGATCCGGGTCAGCACCGGCACGTCCTCGCCGACCGCGGCGCGCACCGCGCGGGCCACCTCCAGGGTGAGTCGCATCCGGGCGGCCCGGTCGCCGCCGTAGGAGTCGGTGCGGTGGTTGGTCAGCGGCGAGAGGAACTCGTTGAGCAGGTAGCCGTGCGCGGCGTGGATCTCCACGGCGGCGAAGCCGGCGTCCAGCGCGCGTTCGGCGGCCGCGGCGAACGCCTGGACCACACCGGCGATGCCGGCCTCGTCGAGGCTGGTCGGCGTCCGGTAGTCGGTGGTGAAGGGCTCCGAGCCGGGCGCGACGGGCGTCCAGCCACCCTCGCTGTCCGGCACGCCACCGCGTTCCGGTGCCCACGGCCGGTAGGTGGAGGCCTTGAAACCGGCGTGCGCGAGCTGCACGGCCGGCACGGCGCCGTGGGCGGCGACGAACGCGGTCACCGGTCGCCAGGCGTCGACGTGCGCGCCGGACCACAGCCCGGTGTCCTGCGGGCTGATCCGGCCCTCGGGGAGCACGGCGGTCGCCTCGGTCAGGATCAGACCGGCACCGCCGACCGCGCGACTGCCCAGGTGGATCAGGTGCCAGTCGGTGGGCAGGCCATCGGGGCCGGCGGAGTACTGGCACATGGGCGCCATGGCGATCCGGTTGGGCAGTGTGACCGCGCGCAGGGCCAGGGGGGTGAACAGGGAACTCATGGGGTCATCCTCTCGAAGACGGCGACGGGCCCCTCCGGGGAGGGGCCCGTCGCCGTCGGTGTCAGCTGGATCAGGCGGGTACGGGGCTCAGCTCGTCCTGTCGGGTCGGCCGGGGGTCGGCGACCGGCTCCGGGTCGGTCAGGTCCCGCCGACCGGCGGACTCGTACGCGGCCCGGTCGAGGGTGCCCTCCCGGGCGGCGACCACTGTCGGCACGAGTGCCTGCCCGGCCACGTTGGTGGCGGTGCGGATCATGTCCAGGATCGGGTCGATGGCCAGCAGCAGGCCGGCGCCGGCCAGCGGCAGACCCAACGTGCTGAGGGTCAGGGTGAGCATCACGATCGCGCCGGTCAGGCCGGCGGTGGCCGCCGAGCCGACCACCGAGACGAAGGCGATCAGCAGGTAGTCGGTCACGCCGAGCTGCACACCGAACACCTGGGCCACGAAGATCGCGGCGAGGGCCGGGTAGATGGCGGCGCAACCGTCCATCTTCGTGGTGGCACCGAACGGCACCGCGAACGAGGCGTACTCGCGGGGGACGCCGAGGCGCTCGACGGAGCGCTGGGTCACCGGCATGGTGCCGACCGAGGAGCGGGACACGAAGGCCAGCTCGATCGCCGGCCAGGCGCCGGCGAAGAAGCGCAGCGGGTTGAGGCGGCCGGCGAGGATCAGCACCAGCGGGTAGACCACGAACAGCACGATGGCGCAGCCGACGTAGACGGCGGTGGTGAACTTCGCGAGGGGGGCCAGCAGGTCCCAGCCGTACGAGGCGACGGCGTTGCCGATCAGGCCGAGGGTGCCGATCGGGGCGAGGCGGATGACCCACCAGAGCGCCTTCTGGACGATCTCCAGCAGGGACCGGTTCAGCGCCACGAACGGCTCGGCGGGCTCGCCGACCAGCAGGGCCGCGGCGCCCACGACGACGGCGAGGAAGACGATCTGGAGGACGTTGCCCTCGACGAACGCGCCGACCGGGTTGGTGGGCACGATGCCGGTGAGGAAGTCGGTCCACGAGCCGGTGTTCTTCGGCGGGGCCGCGCCACCCAGGTCGAGGGTCACGCCCTTGCCCGGGTTGGTGAGCAGGCCGAGGCCGATGCCGATGCTCACCGCGATCAGGGCGGTGATGCCGAACCACATCAGGGTCTTGAGGGCGAGCCGGGCGGCGTTCGCGACGCCGCGCAGGCTGACCACGCTGACCACGATGGCGGTGAAGACCAGCGGCGGCACCGCCAGTTTGAGCAGCTGGATGAAGAGGCTGCCGACGGTTTGCAGGGTGGTGGTCAGCCAGCTCAGGTCGTTGGCGCGGGCCAGGAAGCCCAGCGCGACGCCGAGCACGAGGCCGAGCAGGATCTGCACGGAGAAGGGAATCTTGCGCAGGCCGAAAGGCATGAGACGTTGTCCAATTGTCTGGTTCCGAGCGGGTGGGCGTGTGTGTGTCGCGGCTATGCCGGACAGACGCCGCTGGCCTGCAGTCGGAGATCGACGTACAGGCGCTCGGTGAGGCCCCAGACATTGGTCATCGCTCGCCGACGTTACGCCGATTCCCGCTCGGAGGAAGGGGTGATCGGCGTGAGGCTCCTTACATCCGGCCCGCCCACCGTCCTATCGACGGGCCAGGGCGAGGGCTGTCGCGGTCGAGAGGCCCCACAGCACCGCGACGGCGAGGACCAGCCGTTCCAGCACGCCCACCACCGCACCCCGGCCGAGGACGAGCATCGCCAGCCCCACCGCGGCGCAGAGCGGCAGCGCCACCGCGGCGGCCAGGCCGGCCAGCCGACGGAGCACCGGGCCCGCCGGCCCGGACACGGCGAGCGTGACCATGGCGAGGACCACCGACGCGGTCGCCGCGATGCTCGTGCCGCCGTGCACCAGATCCGCCGCCGTCGCCCGCTCGAACGGTGGCAGCGGGCAGCCGGCGGAGCAGGTCACGGCCCCGGACACGGCGGTGAAGACCGCGCTGGTGGCGAGCAGGGCCGGTGCCGCCCACACCCCGGGAGGCAGCGCCGCGCCGACCAGCAGCAGCGCTGCGGCCAGAGCGAGGATCCCGATCCGGTACGTCGTGGCGTGACCACTGCCGGCGATGCCCGCCTCGCTGACGTACCCGGTGAGCCCCGGACCGGGACCGGCGACCACGGCGACGGTCACCGCGACCCCCCCGGCCAGCGCGCAGCCGGCCGCGGCGGACCCGGCGACCCGGCGGGCGACGTCGGCGCGGGCCCTTGGCGCGGTCGTGGTGCCGGGCCGACCCAGCTCAGCCACGCCCGTGTGGCGCGCTCCAACCGGAGTCGTCAGGCCCGAGCGGCACGATGCCGCTCGGGTTGATCTCCCGGTGGGTGCCGTAGTAGTGCCGCTTGATGTGGTCGAAGTCCACCGTCTCACCGAAGCCCGGGGTCTGGAACAGGTCCCGGGCGTACGCCCAGAGCACCGGCATCTCGGTCAGCTTCTGCCGGTTGCACTTGAAGTGTCCGTGGTAAGCGGCGTCGAACCGGACCAGTGTGGTGAACAGCCGCACGTCGGCCTCGGTGATCGCCTCACCCATCAGGTAGCGCTGCCCGGCGAGGCGTTCGGACAAGGCGTCCAGCCGGGCGAAGAGTGCCCGGAATGCCTCTTCGTACGCCTCCTGCGAGGTGGCGAACCCGCACCGGTACACGCCGTTGTTGACGTCGGTGTGGATCTCGGCCATCAGCGCGTCCATCTCGGGGCGCAGTTCGACCGGGTACAGGTCCGGTGCGTCGGGCGCGTGCAGCGACCGCCACTCGGTGGACAGGTCGAGGGTGAGCTGCGGGTAGTCGTTGGTGACGACCCGGCCGGTCAGGGTGTCGACCAGCGCCGGCACTGTCACCCGGCCGGTGTAGTCCGCGTCGGTGGCCAGGTACGCCTCGGAGAGGAAGCTGACGCCGAGGACCGGGTCGAAGCCGTCCGGGTCCAGGGCGAACGCCCATCCCCGCTCGTCGCGGATCGGGTCGACGGTGCCCAGCGAGATCGCGTCGTCCAGGCCGAGCAGGCCCCGCACGATCCTCGCCCGGTGTGCCCAGGGGCAGGCGCGGCACCAGATCAGCCGGTACCGGCCGGCCTCCAGCGGCCAACGGTCCTGCTCGTCGGGCCCGCCACCGGGTGGGGAGGTGGAGTCGGCGGTGACCCGACCGGTGAACCGGTTGGGCTGACGGACGAACGCGCCGCCGCCGCTGGTCTCTGCGCTGAACTGGGCCCGGGCCATGCCGCCAACCTATCCGCTGCCGACGCGGATATCCTGGCGGCCGGCAGCCCCCGCGACCCGGTGGGCGTGCCCCACCCCCGCCGTCTGCACCCCCGAAGGACTCGCGATGACCGTGGCATACCTGGTGGCCGGTGTCCGTACCCCGATCGGTCGGTACGCCGGCGCGCTGGCCGGCGTCCGCCCCGACGACCTGGCCGCGCACGTGATCCGCGAGTTGGTCGCCCGGCACCCGTCGGTGGACTGGGCGCGGGTCGACGACGTCGTGCTCGGCTGCGCCAACCAGGCCGGCGAGGACAACCGCAACGTGGCCCGGATGGCGGCGCTGTTGGCCGGCCTGCCGCAGGAGGTGCCGGGCAGCACCGTCAACCGGCTCTGCGGCTCGGGCCTGGACGCCCTGGCCACCGCCGCCCGGTCCATCGTCGCCGGGGACGCGGAGCTGGTGATCGCCGGCGGGGTGGAGAGCATGAGCCGTGCCCCCTTCGTCATGCCGAAGGCCACGTCGGCGTACTCCCGCTCCGCCGAGGTGTACGACACCACGCTGGGCTGGCGGTTGGTGAACCCGCTGATGCGCGACGGGTGGGGCGTCGACTCGATGCCGGAGACGGCGGAGAACGTGGCCGCCGAGTACGGCGTGAGCCGGGCCGAGCAGGACGCCTTCGCGTACCGCTCGCAGCAGCGCGCGGCCAAGGCGCAGGCCGACGGCCGGTTCGCCGAGGAGATCGTGGCGGTGTCCGTGCCGGCCGGCCGCCGGGAGACCCGGCTGGTCGAGGTCGACGAGCACCCCCGGGAGACCACGCTTGCGAAGTTGGCCTCGCTGCCGACCCCGTTCCGCGACGGCGGCACGGTGACCGCCGGCAACTCCTCGGGCGTCAACGACGGGGCGGTGGCCCTGCTGGTCGCCAGCGAGGCGGCGGTGCACCGGTACGGCCTCACTCCGCTGGCCCGGATCGGCGGGGCGGCTGCGGCCGGCGTACCGCCCCGGATCATGGGGATCGGCCCGGTGCCGGCCACCCGCAAGCTGCTCGACCGGGTCGGCGTCGAGCTGAGCGCGGTGGACGTGGTGGAGCTGAACGAGGCGTTCGCCGCGCAGTCGGTGGCGGTGTTGCGCGAGCTGGGGCTGCCGGTGGACGCCGAGCACGTCAACCCGAACGGCGGGGCCATCGCGCTGGGGCACCCGCTCGGCGCCAGCGGCGCGCGGCTGGCATTGACCGCCGCCCTGGAGTTGCGCCGTCGCGACGGTCGCCGGGCTCTGGCCACCATGTGCATAGGTGTTGGTCAAGGGATCTCCCTGTTGCTGGAGTCAGCCGCCTAGAGTGGTCCACACCACACGACCCGCGGGTCGACCGGTGCCCACGCGTGACCGCTGCGCGCCCCGACGCCGGTGCTGTCCCGCGCCGCGGCGATGAACTGGGGAGCACGCTGATGCCGGACGGACTGCCGACCGAGATCGATCTGACCAGGCCGAGCGCGGCCCGGGTGTACGACTATTTCCTGGGCGGGGCGCACAACTTCGAGATCGACCGGCAGCTGGCCGAACAGATCGCCAGCATGACGCCGAATCTCGCCGCCACCATGCGTTCGGGCCGCGAGTTCCTGCGCCGGGCCGTCCGGGTGCTGCTCGACGCCGGCATCGACCAGTTCCTCGACATCGGCTCCGGAATTCCCACCGTGGGCAACGTGCACGAGGTGGCCCAGGGGGTGAACCCCAAGGCCCGAGTGGTGTATGTCGACATCGACCCGGTGGCGGTCGCGCACAGCCGGGAGTTGCTCGCCGGCAACGAGCTGACCGGGGTCATCCACGCCGACCTGCGTGAGCCGGAGCGGATCCTCGCCGAGACCCGGCAGCTCGGGCTGATCGACTTCAGCCGGCCGATGGGCATCCTGCTGGCCGGGGTGGTGCACTTCATCCCCGACAGCGACCGGCCTGAGGAGATTCTGGCCACCCTGCGGGCAGCCGCCGCGCCGGGCAGCTTCCTGGTCATCTCGCACTCCACATTCGAGGACCAGCCGCAGGAGATGCTGGACGCCCAGCGTCTCTCCGCGCGGACGGACACCGAGATCACCCTGCGCTCCCGCGCCCAGGTCGCCGGTTTCTTCGGGGACTGGACGGTCCTCGAACCGGGCGTGGTGCACATGCCGCTCTGGCGGCCCGACTCACCGTCCGACGTGGACGATCACCCGGAGCGGTTCGGCGCCTTCGGGGGCGTCGCCCGGTACGACCAGCCCGCCGGCTGATCCCGTGGCCGCCGTCCCGGACCCCGCCGGGGTCGGTGCTGGCCGGGACCCCGCCGGGGTCGACGCCGGCCGGGCCGACGCCCAGGGGTACGCCGCCGACTGGGCCCGTGCGGTGCGCCGCCTCGGGTTCGTGCCGCTCAGTGCGGCCGAGACCGAGCGGCTGCTGCTGGTGCACACGATCCGGCTGGCGCAGGCGGTGCGGGCGGAGCCCTTCTCCGCCCGCCCGGCCGAGGAGGTCGGGTGGGCGCTGGTGGAGGCGCACCTCACCGAGCCGCAGGCCCTGGACTGGACACTGCACGCCCTCGGTGCGGATTTCGCCGACCGGGTGCTGGGTGCCCTCGACCGGCCGGCGGACCTCGCCGACCGGATCGCGGCGGTGCAGGGCGGGCTGGCCGCCGGGTTCGCCCGCGCGCTTCGCGACCGCACCTTCAGTCAGCAGGAACGGATCGCCCGGTCCGCCTGGCAGGCGCGTGACGAGGTCGAGCAGGCGCTGCGCGACAGCGAGGCACGGTTCCGGGCCGTCTTCACCGGTGCCGCCATCGGGATCGGCATCGCCGGCGTGGACGGTCGGATCATCGACGTCAACCAGGCCTTCGCCGACATGCTCGGCTACTCCATGGAGGAGTTGCGCGGGACCAACGTGGCGGCACTGTTCCACGCCGACGACGCCGCCGGGATGTGGGAGCTGTACCAGGAGCTCATCGAGGGCAAGCATGACGCGGCCCGGGTGGAGAAGCGCTACCACCGCAAGGACGGCAGCGTGGTCTGGACGGATCTGGCCGTCTCACTGATCCGGTACGACGACGGCCGGCCCCGGTTCACCGTCGCGATGATCGAGGACATCACCCAGCGGTACGAACTCCAGCAGCGGCTGCGCTTCCAGGCGTTGCACGACCCGCTGACCGGGCTGCCCAACCGGACGTTGTTCTTCGAGACGCTGGCGCGGGTCCTCGACGGCGCGGACAACGGGCGGCGAGTCGGGGTGTGCTTCCTCGACCTGGACGGCTTCAAGGCGATCAACGACAGCCTCGGTCACGACCTCGGTGACCGCCTGCTGGTGATGATCGGCCGGAGGCTGGCCGCGTGCGTGGCCGACCACGGCCACCTGGTCGCCCGGATGGGCGGCGACGAGTTCGTGATCCTCGTCGACGGTGGGAACGACATCGACGACGCGGTGGCCGTCGCGGAGGCCGCGCTGGCCGCCGTCGCGTCCCCGGTGCACGTCGGTGACCACCAGTTGGCCGTCTCGGCCAGTGTGGGCATCGTGCAGTGCCCGGCTGCGGAGACCTCCCCGTCGGAGCTGATGAAGGCCGCGGACACCACGCTGTACTGGGCGAAGGCGGCGGGCCGGGGCCGGTGGGCGGTCTACGACCCGGAGCGCAGCGCCCGGGACATCGCCCGGTCGGCGTTGGTGGCCGGGCTGCCCGCCGCACTGGACCGGGGCGAGTTCGTCCTGCACTACCAGCCGATCGTGTCGCTGCTGGAGGGCAGCATGCTCGCGGTGGAGGCGCTGGTCCGGTGGGAGCATCCGGAGCTGGGCCTGATCGGGCCGGACCGGTTCATCGGCCTGGCCGAGGAGACCGGCCTGATCGTCCGGCTCGGTGAGTGGGTGCTGCGGCAGGCCTGTCACGACGCCGAGCGGTGGTGGCGGCAGTTCCCCGAGGCCAGGCTGGTGGTCAGCGTCAACCTGGCCGCGCGGCAGGCCGACGACCCGGCGATCGTGGAGACGGTGGCCGACGCGCTGCACACCAGCGGACTGCCGGCCGAGCTGCTTCAACTGGAGCTGACCGAGAGCGCCGTGATGGGCAGCGCCGACGAGCCTCTGCGCAGCCTGTACCGGCTCGCCGCGCTCGGCGTCCGGCTGGCGGTCGACGATTTCGGCACCGGATACTCCAACCTGGCGTACCTGCGGCGGCTGCCGATCCACTGCCTGAAGCTCGCCGGCCCGTTCGTCGAGGGCATCCGCGCCGACGGCACCGACGTCGCCGCCGACCACCGTGACGAACGGATCGTCGACGCGCTGGTCCGGTTGGCGCACGCGCTGGAGCTGTGGGTGACCGCCGAGGCGGTGGAGACCGAGGTGCAGGCGGAACGGTTGCGGGCGCTGCGCTGCGACACCGGGCAGGGACGATTCTTCGGTGCCCCGGCCCCGGTCGACACGATCACCGCCCGGCTCCGTGGCGGGGCGACGGCGTGAGCGGGGGCCCACTACGGTTCGGTCGGCACCGATGGCGGCGATGGAAGGTGGCGACGTGAGCCTGACGGACTCGCAGACCGTGGTGACGGTGGTGGCCGGCCTGGCCATCCTGGCCGGGTTGGCCGGCGTGGTGGTGCCCGGCCTGCCGGCGTTGCCGCTGTGCTGGGGTGGTGTGCTGGTCTGGGCGGTCTTCGGCGGTGCCGGCATGGTCGGCTGGGCGGTGTTCGGCGCTGCCACTGTGGTCGTGGCGGGCGGGACCGTGATCAAGTACGCGTGGCCGGGCCGGAACCTGAAGCGCACCGGTGTGCCGACGTCCACACTGCTCGCCGGCGGCGTGCTCGGCATCGTCGGGTTCTTCGTGGTGCCGGTCGTGGGGCTGGTGCTCGGCTTCGTCGCCGGGGTGTGGGCGGCGGAGCGGCTGCGGCTCGGCAGCAACCAGCTCGCCTGGCCATCCACAGTGCAGGCGCTCAAGGCCGCCGGTCTGTCGATGCTGGTCGAGTTCGCCGCCTGTCTGGTCGTTACCGCACTGTGGCTGGCCGGCCTGCTGCTGGCGTGATCCCCCGGTCGGACGAGTTCGGGGCGATAAGGCGGAGCGGCAGCGGCTAGGGTCGATCCCATGCGCGTCGTGGTGCTTGGCGGTCTTGGTGCCTGGCCCTCCGCCGAGCAGGCGTGTGCGGGCTTTCTGGTCGAGCACCAGGGCTTTCGGCTGTTGGTCGATCCTGGCTACGCGACAGTGCAACCGCTGCTGACCCGGCTGCCCGCCTCAGCGGTCGACGCGGTGTACGTCAGCCACGGCCATCCCGACCACTGCGCCGACCTGCAGCCACTGCTGCGGGCCAGGGTGTTGCCCGACCGGTCCGCGCCGGCCCTGCCGGTGTACGCGCCAAGCGGCAGCCTCGACCCGCTGCTCGCGATCGACGAGTCAGGGCTCATCGACACGGCGTACCGACTGCACGGGTTCACCCCCGGCGACAACTTCGGCGTCGGTCCGTTCACCGTGCGGACATGGTCACTGCCGCACTGGGTGCCGAACGCCGGGGCCCGCTTCACCGCCGGCGGGACGGTGCTGGCCTACACCGGGGACACCGGGCCGAGCCCGATGTTGGTTGAGTTGGCCCGCGACGCCGACCTGCTGATCGCCGACGCGACGTATGTCGACGAGATCCCGGACCGGCATGTCGGATTCCTGTCGAGCGCCGCCGAGGTGGGTCGCTACGCCACCGCGGCACGGAGCAGAGCGGTCCTGCTGACGCACCTGTGGCCTGGCACGGACCCCGACGCGGCCGTCGCCGCGGCACGGCGGGCATACAGCGGTTCGGTCGACGTGGCCCGGTCGGGCCTGCTGGTCGACCTGCCCGCCTGACGCCGGGGCTCGTGGTGACGGGTGGGGGCGCGGGGCACTGGTCGGGTACGGCGACGCGCCGTACGTGAGAGAGAGGTGTGCCCCGCGCCGCCGCGGTCCGGGCGGTCCGAGCGCCCGGGGGTACGCCCGTCGCGAACGGGCTGGTCACGGGCTCAAGGATGCGGCCGGGGTGGCCGCAGGGGCAACACAATTAGCCGTTGGCGGTGACATTCCCGCCGAGTATGTATTGACCGTCTTGATCGCCCGGGATCACACTTTGCCCACTCGCACGCGGAACCACCTCAGGGAGGTGTGCAGTGGCAACGACCCCCGTGCCGACCGCCGAGCAACCGATGGACGACGACGCCCGACGGCTCGCCGAACTCGGCTACAAACAGGAGTTGCGCCGCAAGTGGAGTGGCTTCTCCAACTTCGCCATCTCGTTCTCGATCATCTCGATCCTGGCCGGCTGCTTCACCACCTTCGGTCAGGCGTGGAACAACGGCGGCCCGGTCGCCATCTCCTGGGGCTGGCCGCTGATCTCGCTGTTCATCCTGATCATCGGTTTCTGCATGGCCGAGCTGGTGTCGGCGTACCCGACCGCGGGCGGGATCTACTGGTGGGCGGCCACCATGGGTCGCCCGGTGCACGGCTGGTTCACCGGCTGGCTGAACCTCATCGGTCTGGTGGCGGTCACCGCCTCGGTGGACTACGGCTGCGCGACGTTCCTCAACCTCACCCTGTCCGCGCTCTTCGACGGCTGGGCGGGGACGCTGCGCCAGGCGTTCGTCCTCTTCGTGATCATCCTGGTGCTGCACGGGCTGATCAACATCTTCGGGCACCGGATCATCGACGTACTCCAGAACGTCTCGGTCTGGTGGCACGTGGCCGGCGCGGCCGTCGTGGTGGCCATCCTGGTCTTCGTGCCGGACAACCACCAGAGCTTCCAGTTCGTGTTCACCGAGCGCTTCAACAACTCCGGTTTCGGTGACGGCGACGTCGGCGGGCTGACGTTCTGGTTCTACGTGCTGCCCCTGGGTTTCCTGCTGACCCAGTACACGATCACCGGCTTCGACGCCTGCGCGCACGTCTCCGAGGAGACCAGGGGCGCCTCGCAGGCCGCCGCGCGGGGGCTCTGGCAGTCGATCTTCTATTCCGCTGTCGGCGGCTGGATCCTGCTGCTGGCGTTCCTCTTCGCGGCCACCGACGTCGAGGCGGTCAACGCCGCGGGCGGCTTCTCCGGTGCCATCTTCGAGTCCGCGTTGACGCCGGTCTTCTTCAAGATCGTCATCATCATCTCCACCATCGGCCAGTTCTTCTGCGGGATGAGCTGCGTGACCTCGATGAGCCGCATGGCGTACGCGTTCAGCCGGGACCGGGCGGTGCCAGGGTGGCGACTCTGGTCGAAAGTCGACCGCAACGGCACCCCGGTCAACGCGATCATCGGTGCGACCCTGGCCGGCCTGGTGCTGACCCTGCCGGCTCTCTACGAGAGCTCGGCCGGCATCCCGATCGCCTTCTACGCGGTGGTCTCGGTGGCGGTGCTCGGGCTCTACCTGTCCTTCCTCATCCCGATTGCACTGCGGCTGCGGATGGGTGACCGGTTCGTGCCCGGGCCGTGGACGCTCGGCCGCAAGTACAAGCTGCTCGGCTGGATCGCGGTGATCGAGATTGCCGTCATCGCGGTCTACTTCGTGCTGCCCATCGTGCCCGCCGGGGTGCCCGGCAACGACGGGTTCACCTGGTCGGCCGTCAACTATGCGCCGCTCGCCGTCGGCGGGGTGCTGCTGGTGGTCGCCGTCTGGTGGTACGCCTCGGCCCGCACCTGGTTCACCGGGCCCGTCCGTACCGTCGAGGAGCCGGCCGCGAGGTCAGAGCCTGCGGCGGTTGACGGCCCCGAATGACCCGAGCCCGGCCGGGGCCAGGGCTGCACCGGGTCCGCGAGACGGAACCCGGCACGGCCGGCGGGTGGCGGCTGCCGCTCGCCGGTCGTGAACCGGAGGATGCGGTCGTCCTGTGGCCTCGGCGTGCCATTGCCGTCGCGGTTGCTGGTGGCCACCCAGAGGGAGCCGTCCGGGGCCACCTCGACGGTACGGAGCCGGCCGTAGGCACCCACCAACTCGGCGGCGGTGTGCGGCTGGGCGAAGTCGAACCCGCCGGCACCGGCAGCGGTGACCGACCCGTCCGGCGTACGAACCCCCGCCTCGGCGCTCACCGCCGTGCCGAGCGCGATGGCGAGAGTGACGACGGTCAGGACTGCTCGAAGACGCATGACAACTCCTCGCGTGGTTTGCCGCCGACCACGCCGGGGGCATTGACGGTGATCCGGTTTGCCAGTAGACCTTGGTGATGGAGGCCCGCTCATGAGCAGAACGCCACTGACGCTGGAAGAGTTGCGGGTCGCTGTCGAGGCCGGCGAGATCGACACCGTGGTGTTGGCCCTGGTCGACATGCAGGGGCGCCTGCAGGGCAAGCGGTTCCACGCGCCCTTCTTCCTCGACCAGGTGGTGGCCAACGGCAGTGAGGGTTGCAACTACCTGCTCGCCGTGGATGTCGACATGAACACCGTCGACGGGTACGCGATGTCGAGCTGGGAGCGCGGCTACGGCGACTTCGCGATGGTGCCGGACTTCGGCACGTTGCGTCGTACTCCCTGGCAGCCCGGCTCCGCGATGCTGCTGGCCGACCTGACCTGGCTCGACGGAATGGGCGACGTGGTCGCCTCGCCCCGGCAGATCCTGCGCCGGCAGTTGGACCGGCTGGCCGAGCACGGGCTGACCGCGTACGCCGGCACCGAGTTGGAGTTCGTGCTGTTCCGCGACTCGTACGAGGACGCCTGGCGGCGCGGCTACCGCGATCTCACCCCGGCCAACCAGTACAACGTCGACTACTCCCTGCTCGGCACCGCCCGGGTGGAGCCGCTGCTGCGCCGGATCCGCACCGAGATGGCCGCTGCCGGGCTCACCCCGGAGAGTGCCAAGGGCGAGTGCAACCTCGGCCAGCACGAGATCGCCTTCCGCTACGACGAGGCGGTCGCCTGCGCCGACCACCACGTGATCTACAAGAACGGCGCCAAGGAGATCGCCGCCCAGGAGGGCATGTCGATCACCTTCATGGCCAAGCCGAACGAGCGGGAGGGCAACTCCTGCCACATCCACTTCTCCCTGCGGGACAGCACCGGTGGCTCGGCGATGCTCGGCGACGGGCCGGCGCACCTGTCACAGACCGGGCAGCGGGTGCTCGCCGGGCTGCTGGCCACCATGCGGGAGTTCAGCCTGCTCTTCGCCCCGAACATCAACTCCTACAAGCGCTACCAGCCCGGATCGTTCGCCCCCACGGCACTGCGGTGGGGAGTGGACAACCGCACCTGCGCTCTGCGGGTGGTCGGGCACGGGCAGGGCATGCGGGTGGAGAACCGGGTGCCCGGCGCCGACGTCAACCCGTACCTGGCGATCGCCGGGCTGGTCGCCGGCGCGCTGCACGGCATCGACAGTGAGCTGGAGCTGGGCGACGAGTGCACCGGCAACGCGTACGACGACCCGGAGGCCGAGCGGGTCCCCGGCACCCTGCGCGACGCCCTGGCCCTCTGGGAGGGCTCCACTGTCGCCCGGGAGGCGTTCGGCGACGAGGTGGTGGCCCACTACGCCAACCAGGCGAGGGTCGAGCTGGCCGCCTTCGACGCGGCGGTGACGGACTGGGAGCTGACCCGTGGCTTCGAACGCCTGTAACGCGCCCTGCCGAGCCCAAGCGCTCCGCCGCGTCGATCATGGACTTGTGGTGCCCGGAGTGCGCCAGATTGCGACTTTCGCGAGGCATCACAACTCATGATCGACAACGAGGGGCGGGTGGGGGTGTGACTCTGGTTGTGGATCCGGCTACCGGGGTGGGGTTTCGGGAAGTGGCCGGGGCCTCGGTGGCGGAGGTGGACGGGGCGATCTCGCGGGCGGCCACCGCGTTCGAGGCGTGGCGGAGGGTGGCTCCCGGGGACCGGGCACGCCTGCTGCGGCGGTTCGCCTCCGTGGTCGACGCGCACCTGGACGAGCTGGCCGCGCTGGAGGTCCGCAACTCCGGCCACACCATCGGCAACGCCCGGTGGGAAGCCGGCAACGTGCGGGACGTCCTGGACTACTACGCCGGGGCGCCCGAGCGGTTGACCGGGCGGCAGATCCCGGTGCCGGGCGGGCTGGACGTCACCTTCCACGAGCCGCTCGGCGTGGTCGGCGTGATCGTCCCGTGGAACTTCCCGATGCCGATCGCGGCCTGGGGGTTCGTCCCGGCCCTCGCCGCCGGCAACACAGTGGTGCTCAAACCCGCCGAGCTGACCCCGCTGACCGCGCTGCGGCTGGCCGAGCTGGCCCGCGAGGCAGGCCTGCCCGACGACGTGTTCATCGTCGTACCGGGCGAGGGCGCGGTGGTGGGGGAGCGGTTCGTCAGCCACCCGGCGGTCCGCAAGATCTGCTTCACCGGCTCCACCGAGGTCGGCACCCGGATCATGGCCGGCTGTGCGGCCCAGGTGAAGCGACTCACCCTGGAGCTGGGCGGCAAGAGCGCGAACATCGTGTTCGCCGACGCCGACCTGGAGCGCGCCGCCGCGACCGCGCCGGGCGCAGTCTTCGACAACGCCGGCCAGGACTGCTGCGCACGGTCGCGGATCCTGGTCCAGCGCCCGGTGTACGACAGGTTCCTGGCACTGTTCGAACCAGCGGTACGCGCGGTGCGGGTGGAGGACCCGTCCCGGGACACCGCAGAGATGGGTCCGCTGATCTCCGCGGCCCAGCGCGACCGGGTCGCCGGCTACCTGACCGGTGCGACTGTCGCCTTCACCGGCTCCTGCCCCGACGGCCCCGGGTTCTGGCACGCCCCCACGGTGCTGCTGGCCGACTCGCCGGCCGACCGGCACTGGCGGGATGAGATCTTCGGCCCGGTGGTCTCGGTGCTGCCGTTCGACGACGAGGCCGACGCGGTCCGGCTCGCCAACGACACCGAGTACGGGCTCTCCGGCTCGATCTGGACCCGGGACGTGGGTCGGGCCCTGCGCCTGGCCCGCGCCGTCGAGTCGGGAAACCTGAGCGTCAACTCGCACTCCTCGGTGCGCTACTGGACCCCGTTCGGCGGGATGAAGCGTTCCGGGCTCGGCCGTGAGCTGGGCCCGGACGCGCTGCACTCCTTCACCGACGTCAAGAACGTGTTCATCGCGACAGAGGAGTGACGCCAGTGCAGGGTCGATTGCAGGACCGGGTGGCCGTTGTCACCGGAGCGGGCAGCGGCATCGGGTTGGCCACCGTCCGGCGGTTCACCGCCGAGGGGGCCCGGGTGGTCTGCGTGGACATCGACGTGGCGGCCGGCGAGAAGGCCGCCGAGGAGTGCGGCGGCGAGTTCGTCCGCGCCGACGTCGCCGACGAGTCGGCGGTACGCGACCTGTTCGACGGGGTGGTCGACCGGCACGGCCGGGTGGACATCGCGTTCAACAACGCCGGCATCTCGCCGCCCGACGACGACTCCATCCTGGACACCGGCCTCGACGCGTGGGAGCGGGTGCTGCGGGTCAACACCACCAGCGTCTACCTCTGCTGCAAGTACGCGATTCCGCACATGCGCCGCCAGGGCAAGGGGGCGATCATCAACACGGCCTCGTTCGTGGCGCTGATGGGCGCGGCGACGTCGCAGATCGCGTACACCGCGAGCAAGGGCGGCGTGCTGGCGATGACCCGGGAGTTGGGTGTGCAGTTCGCCCGCGAGGGCATCCGGGTCAACGCGCTCTGCCCCGGCCCGGTGGCCACCCCGTTGTTGCTGGAGTTGTTCGCCGCCGACCCGGAGCGGGCCGCCCGTCGGCTGGTGCACGTACCGATGGGCCGCTTCGGGCAACCCGAGGAGATCGCCGCCGCGGTGGCGTTCCTGGCCAGCGACGACGCCTCGTTCATGACCGCCGCGCAGTTCGTGGTCGACGGCGGCATCACGGGCGCCTACGTCACCCCACTGTGAGCGCGAGGAGTGAGCCGGTCTTGCGAGCCCCGCAGTCGCGAACGAGGCCGGCACTGTGAGCGCGAGGAGTGAGCCGGTCTTGCGAGCCCTGCAGTCGCGAACCTTGGCAGCCCTGTGAGGAGTCGGCCGCTGATCGGGATCAGCGCGTACGTCGAACCGGCCGACTGGGCGGTCTGGAGGGGCGTGCCGGCCGTGCTGGTGCCGGCGGCGTACGTGCGGGCGGTGACGGCGGCGGGCGGCCGGGCGGTGGTGCTGCCCCCGGACGACGTGGACGGCGAGGTGGTGGCCGTCCTGGACGGGCTGCTGCTGGCTGGTGGCGCCGACGTGGGTCCGGGGCGGTACGGCCAGCGGCCCGACCCGCGTACCGAGGACCGGCCGGACCGGGACGCCGGTGAGTTGACCCTGCTGACCGCCGCTCTCGCCGCCGAGCTGCCGGTGTTGGGGGTGTGCCGGGGGATGCAACTGCTCGCCGTGGCCTACGGCGGGACACTGCACCAGCATCTGCCCGATGTGGTCGGTCACGAGGCACACCGTCCGGCGCCCGGGGTGTATGGCAGCCATCCGGTGCGGTTCGCGCCGGGCAGTCTGGCCGCGACGGTGTTGGCCGGGGTGGACCGGGTCAACTCGTACCACCATCAGGCGGTCGCCGACCCGGGCCGGTTGTCGGTGACGGGTTGGGCGGAGGACGGTGTGGTCGAGGTGGTGGAGGACCCGGCCCGGCCGTTCGTGCTGGGGGTGCAGTGGCACCCGGAGAACGAGCCGGACCCTCGTCCGATCACCGCCCTGGTCGGGGCCTCTGGCCAGCGGGTGTGACGGACATCGCCCCCGCGCGCTGGTGCCGCCGGTGGGAGGATCAGCGTATGGGCAAGGTCTATCCGGAGATCGACGCTCGACTGCGTGACTTCATCGCGGCCCAGGCGGTCTTCTTCGTGGCCACCGCTCCGTCCGGCGCGGAGGGCCACGTCAACGTCTCGCCGAAGGGCATGCGGGGCACGTTCGTGATCCTCGGGGCGCACCGGGTGGCCTACCTCGATTACCACGGCAGCGGGGCGGAGACCATCGCCCACCTGCGGGACAACGGCCGGATCACGCTGATGTTCTGTGCCTTCGACGGGCCGCCGAAGATCGTCCGGTTGCACGGTCGGGGCAGCAGCGTCGCCGTGACCGAGGACGCCTTCGCCGACCGGCTCGCCGAGTTTCCCGCACCGCCGGACGTGCACGCCGTCCGGGCGGTGATCACGGTCGAGGTGGAGCGGGTCAGCGACTCCTGCGGCTACGCGGTGCCATTGATGGACTTCCGCGCCGAACGTGATCTGTTGCTCACCTCACACTCGCGTCGTACGGCCGATGACCTGGTGGTCTACCGGGCCACCAGGAACGCGGCGAGCATCGACGGGCTGCCTGTCTTCTGACGCGTCGGGGCGCCTCTGCGACCGCCGTCCGACGCCGCCTCGGGCCCGCAGTGTCCGGTGCCCGACCGCTCAGGCGTAGGTAAACAGCGTCCGCCAGTCGTGATGCGTTACGTTGCTGGTCCGCTTGGGTACAAGTCGAGGCACGGCGGGTGAAGATCAACGGCCGAGGGGTACGGCCGGAGCGGGAGGCTGCATGAGCTCGGCTCAGGGGGGCGGGGACGTCGGGCATCCCTTCGTGTCCGGCCGCGAGATCCCCCCGATGCTGGCAGCGGCGTTCGCGTCCGGTGGCGAGATGGGCGAGCGGCTGAGCAGCTTCGACTGGTCCACCAGTTCGCTCGGCGAGCCCGGTCGCTGGCCGTTGGCGCTCTCCAACGCGGTCGGCATGATGCTCGCCTCCAGTGCGCAGATCGTCATGTTCTGGGGCGACGAGCAGTCCGCCTTCTACAACGACGCCTACCGGCCGACCATCGGTGCCAAGCACCCGCAGGTGATCGGCCAGCCGGCCCGCCAGCACTGGGCGGAGACCTGGGCGGTGCTCGGCCCGCTGCTCGACGGCGTCCGGAGCACCGGGCGTTCCTACCGTGGCGAGGATCACCCCTTCCTGCTGGACCGGTACGGCTTCGTCGAGCAGACCTACTTCAACGTCTCGTACGACCCGATCCTGGGTGACGACGGCTCGGTCAGTGGCGTCTACTGCATCGTCAACGAGACCACCGGGCGGGTGCTCGGCGAGCGTCGGCTGCGGGCGCTCGCCGAACTGGGTGCCGAGCTGAACGACAGCGGCAGCGCCGCCGAACTCGGCCGGACCGCCGCCACGGTGCTCGGCCGGCACCGGGCGGACCTGCCGTTCGCCCTGATCTACCTGGCCGACGACAGCGGCCAGCTCGCCCTGTCTGGCGCCACCGGCACCGCCCCGCCCGCCGTCGACGTCACGTCTCAGCTGCTCACCCGGGTGATCGCCGATGGCGCGCCCGCCACGGTCGAGGTGACCGAGCTGCTCGATGCACCGCCGGCCGATGCCGCCGGCCAGGCCCTCGTGCTGCCGCTCACGGCGACCAACCAGACGGTCGGCGCGCTGGTCGTCGGCGTGGCCCGCCAGCTGCCGCTCAACGACGACTACCGCGACTTCCTCGACCTGGTCGCCGCCCAGATCTCCCGGGCTGCCGGCATTCAACGGGCGTACGAGCAGGAACGGGCTCGCGCCGCCGAGCTGGCGGCGTTGGATCGGGCGAAGACCAACTTCTTCGCCAACGTCAGCCACGAGTTCCGTACCCCGCTGACCCTCGTGCTCGGCCCGCTGGAGGACATGCTGGCCGACCCGGCGCTGCCCGCCGCCGACACCGAGCGGCTCACCATGATGCACCGCAACGCGCTGCGCCTGCTCAAGCTGGTCAACACCGTGCTGGACTTCTCCCGACTGGAGTCCGGCCGGCTCGCCGCCCGCTATCAGCCCACCGACCTCGCCGGCTACACCGCCCGGCTGGCCAGCACCTTCCGCTCGGCCACCGAGCGGGCCGGACTGCGGCTGGTGGTGGACTGCCCGCCGCTGCCGGCACCGGTCTTCGTCGACCGGGACATGTGGGAGAAGATCGTCCTCAACCTGGTGTCCAACGCCGTCAAGTTCACCTTCGACGGCGAGATCCGGGTGCGGGTCCGGGCCGTGGACGGCATGGCCCGGCTGGACGTGACAGACAGCGGCATCGGCATCGTGCCGGAAGAGTTGCCGCACGTCTTCGAGCGGTTCCACCGGGTGCCGGGGGTGCGTGCACGCACCCATGAGGGCACCGGGATCGGTCTGGCACTGGTCCGGGAGCTGGTCGAGATGCACGGCGGTGAGGTCGGGCTGACCAGCGAGGTCGACCGGGGCAGCGCCTTCACGGTGACCGTCCCGTTCGGGTCGGCCCACCTGCCCGCGGAGCATGTGGCGGCGTTCCGCCCGCTGCCCGCGGGTGAGCCCGAGCAGGCCCGGCTCTATGTGGCGGAGACCGCGCTGTGGACCGGCGTCGAGCCGGCAGCCGAGTTCGACAGCCCACCGACGGCGGCCGCTCCGGCCGGTCGGATCCTGGTCGTCGACGACAATGTGGACCTGCGCGAGCACGTCACCCGGCTGCTCTCGCCCACCTGGGAGGTGGTCACCGCGAGCGACGGGCTGGCCGGCCTGCAGCTGGCCCGCGAGGGCGGGTTCGACCTGGTGCTCACCGACGTGATGATGCCCCGGCTGGACGGGTTCGGGCTGGTGAGCGCGCTGCGCGCGGACCCGCGTACCCGTCATGTGCCGATCGTGCTGCTCTCCGCCCGGGCCGGCTCCGCGGAGGCCGTCGCCGGTCTGTCCGTCGGTGCCGACGACTACCTCACCAAGCCGTTCACCGGCCAGGAGTTGATCGCCCGGGTCCGGGCCAACGTCGAGCTGGGTCAGCTCCGTGGCCAGATCATCCGTCGGCTCCGGGCCCTGGCCGACGCGGCGGTGGATGTCAACACCGCCCGCTCGACCGGCGACGTGCTCCAGGTGGCCGCCGGGCACGCGCTCAGCCTCGCCGAGGCCGCCCGGGTGGTGGTCACCGCGACCGGCGCCCGTGGCGAGGCGGACACCGGCGGCGCCACCGCCACCGACCCGTCCTTCGTGGCCGAGCTGACCGGCACCACCAGCAAGCCCCTCGGCGAGCTGCGGGTCTGGGGGCCGGCCGCTGACGACACGCAGGCCGACGAGGCCGCGTTGACCCAGCTGGCCCGCCTGGTCGGGGTGCGGCTGGAAAACGCCCAGCTCTACGAGGCCGAGCACCGCATCGCCAGCACGTTGCAGCACAGCCTGCTGCCCCGGTCGCTGCCTCGACTGCCGGGAGCGGTCGTGGCCAGCCGTTACCTGCCCGGCAGCGCCGACGTCGAGGTCGGCGGCGACTGGTACGACGCGATCGCCCTCGAAGAGGACGAACTGGTGCTGGTCATCGGCGACGTGGTGGGCAAGGGTGTCCAGGCCGCTGCGGCCATGGGACAACTACGCAACGCGCTGCGGGCGTACCTGTTGGAGGGCTACGACCCGGGGGAGTCGCTGACCCGCCTCAACCGACTGGTCGTGTCCACCGAACGCCGATCCTTCGCCACGGTGGTCTGTCTGCTGTTCAACCCGCGCACCGGCCGTCTGCGATACGCGAGCGCCGGCCACCCATCGCCGCTGCGGATCACGGGAGGCGACGTGACGTTCCTGCACGACCGGGCGCTCGGTCCACCGGTCGGCGCCCTCCCCGGCGCGACATACGAGGCGGTCGACGGGGAGTTGGCTCCCGGCAGCCGGCTGCTGCTCTACACCGACGGGCTGATCGAGGACCGCCAGATCGACATCGACGCCGCGCTGGCCCAGCTGCGCGTCGACGCGGCGGCCCCCAGCGAGCACATGGCGGACCTGATCGACGCGGTGGTGAAGCGGGTCGCCGGTCGGCCGCGCCGCGACGACGTGGCCGTCCTCGCACTGGAGGCGGTGGAGCTGAACCGTTTCGCGTTGCGACTGCCGGCGGACCCGACCCGGCTGAGTGTGCTGCGTAAGCGTCTGGAGGACTTCCTGGTCGCGCACGCCGTCAACGAGACGGACGTGTTCGACCTGACCGTCGCGGTCTCCGAGGCCGCCGCCAACGCCATCGAGCACCCGATCCACCCCGCCGAGGCCATGATCAGCGTGGAGGTGGCCATCGAGGACCGGACGGTGACGGCCACCGTGCGCGACAGCGGGCAGTGGCGCGAGTCGACCGACTCCGGTTTCCGGGGGCGCGGCCTGTCCCTGATCAGGGCGCTGGGCGACCTCACGGTGCGGCGTACCGATGAGGGCACCGAGGTGACGCTGCGCCGGCAGCTGCGGGACTGACAGTGCGCCCGGCGGCGTCTCTCAGGCCGGGTCGAGCCAGGTCTGCTCACCCAGGCCGGAGATCTCCAGCACCCGGCGGACCTGCCGGGACGGCAGGACGGTCAGCGCGCCCGGAAACTGCTGGGCGAGCCGGACCAGAGCATGGATGGCGGCCGAGTCGAAGAAGGTGACAGCGCTCAGGTCCAGGGTGATCTGCCCGGCGGGTTCGCGCAGCGCGGTCTGGAGCATGGTGTCGGCAGTGGCCATGTCGACCTCACCAGCCACCACCACGTGGAGGTGGTCACCATCGATCTCCGCGCTGGCGGAGAAGACTGGCGGTGCTCCACCTTGATCCACGCTGACACCATGGCACAGCCGACCAGGCTGGGCAACAACCACTCCCGGGCGGCCGTGGCGCGGGTCACCAGCCGCCCCGGCGATAGGCTTGTCGCATGACCGTTCGCCCGCCGCTGACACCAGGCACGCTCTCCCCGCTGCGACCGGTGCCATCCCAGATCACCCGACCGGAGTACGTGGGCAAGAAGCGCCCGCAGGAGTGGCGCGGCTCGCACGTGCAGACGCCGGAGACCATCGAGAAGATGCGGATCGCCAGCCGGCTCGCCGCCCAGGCGACCCAGCTCGCGGGCGAGCACTGCAAGCCGGGCGTGACCACCGACGAGATCGACAAGGTGGTGCACGAGTTCCTCTGCGACCACGGCGCGTACCCGTCGACGCTGGGTTACAAGGGTTTCCCGAAGTCCTGCTGCACCAGCCTCAACGAGGTCATCTGCCACGGCATCCCCGACTCCACAGTCCTGCAGGACGGCGACATCATCAACGTCGACGTGACCGCGTACATCGGTGGGGTGCACGGCGACACCGACGCCACCTTCTGCGTCGGTGAGGTCAGCGAGGAAGCCCGACTGCTGGTCGAGCGCACCCACGAAGCGATGATGCGCGGCATCCGCGCCGTCGCCCCGGGCCGCCAGATCAACGTGGTGGGCCGGGTCATCGAGTCGTACGCCAAGCGGTTCGGCTACGGCGTCGTCCGCGACTTCACCGGCCACGGCATCGGCGAGTCCTTCCACAGCGGGCTCTACGTTCCGCACTACGACAGCCCGCGCCCCACGGACATCATGGAACCGGGAATGACGTTCACCATCGAGCCGATGATCACGCTCGGCACCTACCAGTACGACATGTGGGACGACGGGTGGACCGTGGTCACCAAGGACCGCAGGTGGACGGCCCAGTTTGAGCACACCATCGTGGTGACCGACAGCGGTCACGAGATCCTGACCCTGCCGTGAGCGCGAGGAACGCAGCGAAGCGAAGTCCCGCAGTCGCGAACGAAGGGCAGGCGCCGTGACCGACGCCCCGGCAGCCCTGCGCGAGGCGCACCACGCGGACGTCTCCGGCGGTTGGTTGCGCCCTGCCGTCTTCGGCGCGATGGACGGCCTGGTCACCAACATCGCCCTGATCGCCGGCGTCGGCGGCGGCGGGGTTTCGTCGCACAGCATCGTGCTCACCGGCTCCGCCGGCCTGGTCGCCGGTGCGATCTCGATGGGCCTCGGCGAGTACACCAGCGTGCGCTCCGCCAACGAGCAGGTCGCTGCCGAGGTCGCCAAGGAGCGGCGGGAGCTGGAACGGCACCCCGAGGCCGAGGCCCGGGAGCTCGCCGACGCGTGGGTGGCCCGCGGCCTTCCCCGTGATCTCGCCACCCAGGTCGCCGAAGCCGTGCGGCGCGACCCGGAGGAGGCGCTGCGGGTGCACGTCCGCGAGGAGCTGGGCGTCGACCCCGACGACCAGCCCAGCCCGTGGGCCGCGGCGATCTCGTCGTTCCTGTTCTTCTCGTTGGGCGCACTGGTCCCGCTACTGACCTACCTGTTCGGCGCCACCGAGCTGTGGCTCGCACTGGCCGTCGGCGGGCTCGGGCTGTTCGTCGCGGGCGCGGTGGTGGCCCGCTTCACCAACAGGCCCTGGTGGACCAGCGGCCTGCGCCAACTGCTGCTGGGTGCCGCCGCAGCCGGCGCCACCTACCTCATCGGCTCGCTGATCGGCGTGCAGGGCGGGCTGTGACACCGGTCAACCGGTGAGCAGCTCGTCGATGGTGCCGTCCACCCCACGACCACGGGCGGCCAGCTCCTCGGCCTGCCGGGCCAGCACCACACCCACCTCGGTCATGTCCGCGCCGGCCAACCCGGTGCGTCGAACCGCGTCCCCGGGATCACGGAAGTAGGTGCGACTCAGCAGACCGGTCACCGTGGCCGCCGCCAACCGGGCCTCACCCAGCATCAGCAGGGCCTGGTCGGTCTCGTACCACTCGGCCAGGCGGGCCGCCCGGGCGTGCGCCGCGCTGCCCCTGTACCAGGCCTGCCGCGCCGCGGTGCTGAACTCCGCCGGCCGGGCCCTCGCCAACCGGCCGAGGTGCTCGTCGCGCAGCGTCCGCAACCAGCCCGTCGGGTCGTGCAACGCCTGCGTGGTGACGTACCGGTCGGCGGTCAACGGCCACAGTGGGGAGAGCACCCGGGCCTGCGCCAGGTAGTCCTCGGCGGCGGCCACGGTCAGGTCGACCAGCACCCCGTCCACCCGCCGGGTCGCGGGCGGTGGACCCGCGCCGGACCGGTAGGTGACCACCAGCATCCCCGCCTCGCGGTCCCCACCGCCGTCGTCGTCGCCGTGCGCCAGGGGGCCGTGCACCGCGACCGCGAGCACGTCCGCCGGAAACCGCCGTCGGACCGCCTCGGCGACCCGCTCCGCGACCGTCCACCGTCGATCATCGAGGTCCCGGCCGCCAGCCTGTTCGCTCCTCGCGCTCACGGGGTCGCCTTTGTTCGCGACTGCGGGGCTCGCAAGCCCGGCTCACTCCTCGCGCTCACGGGGTCGCCTCTGTTGGCGACTGCGGGGCTCGCAAGCCCGGCTCACTCCTCGCGCTCACGGGACCACCTCGCCTCGGCTACCGAGCGTCAGCCTAGCCAGCCGGCGGCGGGCCGGCCGGTGCGCCGCGCCCGGTCGGTACCAGCCGGAAGATGCGGATCTCCCGGCCGCCGGCCCGCTGCACGTAGCTGCGGTACGCGGGCCACTCCGTGACCAGCAGTTGCCACAGTCGGTCGCGTTCGGCTCCGGACGCCAGGTCGGCCCGCACCGGGACCCGCAGGCCCTTCACGTCCACCTCGGCGGTCGGACTGGCGAGCAGGTTCATCGCCCAGCCGGGCTGCTGCGTCTGCCCCCAGTTGGAACCGATCACCACGTACGCGTCGCCGTCGGGCACGTAGAGGAGCGGGTTGCTGCGTGGCTTTCCGGAGCGGCGGCCGGTCGTGGTGATGACCAGGGAGGGGATCAGGCCGAGTGCCACCACCCGGCCCCGGGTGAGCCGACCGACCACCCGGTCGGCGGGCACCAGCAGGCGTGCGGCGGCACCGAACCAGCGGTGATGACCGACTCGACGGGTGAGAGTTCCCAGCACTGACACGCGAATCAGTCTGCCCGCTGCGGGGCTCCGGCGGCACCCCCCGTACGCGCCCGGATCGCCGACCGGCCGGCCACTGGGCGGCGGTCAGTCCATCTGCCGCTCGATCGGCAGCCGGGCGCGGGTGAACAGCCCGGCCCCGAGCATCGCCACCACCGGCACCAGCACCAGGACCCCGAGCGCCGGCCACGGCACCAGGATCGGGTACGGGTCGGCGAACGGCCAGTCGTCCGCGTACTGCCGGTTGACCGAGAACAGCACGATCGCGGCGGTGCCGAGCCCGGCCACGATGCCGAGCACCGAACCGAGCCCAGCGATGACCCCGGCCTGGCAGATCGCCAGCAGCCGGCGTAACGCGGGTGCCGCGCCGACGGCCGCGAGGGTGGTCATCTCGGCGCGCCCCTCGGCAGCGGCGAGCGCGGTGGCGATCCCCGCCGCCCCCACCGTGATCACACCGGCCGCCGCCGCGAGGAGCAGCAGCAGCGGTGACACGTCGCGGGGTGCACCGCCGTACTCCACGCTCAGCGAGACCGTCCCGGAGGACCGCAGGGCGGCGGTGAAGCGCTTCCGATGGTCCTCGTCGGGCGGAGTGGTGGTGCCGATCACCCAGCCGGCCGGGGACCAGCTCAGGCCGAGTTGTCTGGCCGCGGTCCCGGACAGCAGCAGGCGGGGCGGGCCGACCGCCCGGGGCAGCGCGTACCCCGGGAGGTCGCGGACACCGGCCGGCTGGTCCGGTCCGGCCTCCACCTCGTTGACGCGTACGGTCACGAGGCCGTCGTGCAGGTAGCGCGGGTCGGTCACCACCACGCCACCGGCGCGCAGCACCACCGCGGCGGCGGCGGTCGTCGCCGGGTCCGCGCCGGTGAGCAGTGGCAGAGCGGTCCCGTCGTCCACCCCGGTCTGCACGTACCCGCCGAAGTAGTCCATTTCACGGATGCGACAGCGGGGGTCGGCGCGGGCCTGCCGGCGGTCGGACTCGGGAAGGCCGACCCGGGGCTGCCAGGGGCAGGCCTGCTCCACCGGGAGCACGGGCGTGACCTCGCAGTAGCCGGTGCTCGCCGGCCCGCAGCCCAGGCTGTGCAGCGGGGCGACAGCGCCGGTGCCCAACTGTTCCCGGGCCGCGGCGGCGACCTGGGTCAGCGTGGGCTGCCGGGTCGACTCGATCGGGTCGACCCGCACGTGGCCGACCGGCAGCGCCGCCTGGTAGGCGCGCGCGTCGCGCTCGCCGTCACTGGCGAGGTACGCGCCGAGAGCGACGCTGCTGGCGACGGCGGCCATCACTGCACAGATGGCCGGCGCCGCGGCGGCCCGGTTGCGGCTCGCGTCGCGCAACGCGATCCGCGGGGCCAGTGGCAACACCCGACCGAGGCGGGCGAGCGCCCCGATCAGCGTGGGCGTGCAGCAGACCAGGCCCAGTTCGCCGAGGATCAGGCCGGTGAGGATCACCGCCGGTGAGGTCCGGGCGGCCCCGAACGCCGCCAGCCCGGCCCCGCCGGCCACCAGTCCCAGGCCGAGGGCCAGCCAGCGGGCCTGGGACACCGGTGGGGTACGCCGACCGGTCAGGCCGGCGCTGACGTCCTGCCGGGCGGCCGACCAGGCCGGTGCCAGCGCGGCGAGCACCCCGGCCAGGACCGCGACCCCACCGAGCAGCACCAGCGCCGCGGGCCAGCAGCGGTACCCGCCGAAGCGCGCGCCGAACACGTACTGCTCCACCAGGGGACGAGCGGCGAACGCCGCGAGGACACCGACGAGCAGGCCGGCGGCGGCGCCCAGCACACCCAGCACCACTCCGTCGGCCAGCACGACCCGGCGGAGCTGGGCGGCGTCCCCGCCGGCCACCGCGACCAGCGCCAGATCCCGCCGACGGCGACGGACGCCGACGGCGAACGCCGGCCCGACCAGGAGTACGACCTCCAGCAGCCCGAGGCCGGCGATCAGCACGCCGGTGCTGAGGTCGTTGGTGTCGCCCAGGTTGATCGAGCCGAGCCACGACCGGTCCGGTTGGGTCGGGGGACGTGGGGTGACCACCACCCCCCGGTCGTTGAGCCGGGACACCAGGGCGGCGTCGACGGCTCCGGGTATGTCCGCCAGCCACACGCTGTCCGTCTCGGGACCGGTCGGCGGCGCGGCTCCCGGGTGCAACGCCACCAACGGGCCGAGATCGTCGGGGAACTCGACCACCCCGACAACGGTGTACGCCCTGCTTCCGTCGGCCACGGCGACGGCACGGCCGAGGTGGAGGTCCAGGCGACGCAGCGCCGCCGGGCTGACCGCGACCTCGCCGGGCTGCTGCGGCGCCCGGCCGGCCCGGAACCGCACCAGCGCGCGGGCCAACGGGTCGTCGAGGTCCAGCGCCCGCCCGGTCACCTCCTCGTCGCGGTGTGGGCCCCGCAGCGTCAGGGTGATGTACGTGCGTACCTCGGTGACCCGGCTTCCGGGCCCGAGCAGCGCGGTCAACTGGGCCGCGGTCGCCTTTGCGGGGGGCAGGTACGTGTCGTCCCGCGTGAACCAGCCCTCACCCCGATCGTCCTGTCCCACCGGGTTGTCGGCGATCCAGCGCAGCTCCGCGTCGGCCACGCCGAGCCGGCGGTCGACGCGTTCCTGCGGAGTCAGCTCGGCCATGTCGTAGCTCGCCGCCAGGAAGGCCAGCGCCGCCACCGGCAGGGCGATCATCGCGAGCACCAGGGCGGTCCGTCGTCGGGCCCGACGGGACTCCCGCCGGGCGATGCGCAGCGCCGCCCGCCAGGAGCCGGTCAGCTCGGCGATCCGCCGCCGGCCGACGAGAGCGGGTGGCTCGACCGGCTCCGCCGTGGGGGCGTCCACCCGGCCAGGGGCCTGCCTGGTCCGGCGGATGGTCACCGGTCGCTGCCGGACAGCAGTTGCTCCACGCTGCCCAACGGTGCCGTGGTGTCGACCAGCACACCGTCGCGGAGGAACACCACCCGGTCGGCCCAGCCGGCATGTCGCGCCTCGTGGGTGACCAGCACCCCGGCGGCGCCCGCGTCGATCCGGCGGCGCAGCAGGTGGAGGACCGCCTCACCGGTCTGCGAGTCCAGTGCCCCGGTGGGCTCGTCGGCGAGCACCAGTCGGCGTTCTCCCACCAGGGCACGGGCGATGGCCACCCGCTGCTGCTGGCCGCCGGAGAGCTGGTCGGGGAAGCGGTCACCCAGTGCGGGCAGACCCACCTCGGTGAGCGCCGCCATGGCCAGCGCCCGGGCCCGGCGTCCGCTGGTGCCGTCGAGTTCCAGCGGGAGCGCCACGTTCTCCAGTGCGCTCAGGCTGCCGAGCAGGTTGAGCTGCTGGAAGATGTAACCGATCCGGCGGCGACGCAGTTGGGCGAGCCCGCGCCGGTCCAGTGCCCCCAGCGGTTGCCCCTCGACCCGGACCTCGCCGCCGGTCGGGCGGTCCAGCCCTCCGGCGAGGGCCAGCAACGTCGACTTGCCGGAGCCGGACGGCCCCATCACGGCGACCAGCTCACCGGGCCGGACGGCCAGGCTGACGCCGCGCAGCGCGTGCACCGCCGCCGGTCCGGCGCCGTGGGTGCGGTGGACGGCGCGGAGTTCCAGCACCGCGTCGTCCGATCCGCTCACCGTCGCGCCTCCTCGCCGGCCCATCTGGCAGCGGCACGTGCCTCGGCGTCACCCGGTCGGGGAGGTGCGGGTGCCTGATCACTGGGCTGGTGCCGGACCAGGCTCGTCTCGCAGTGGTCCAGCCAGCGCACCTCGGCCTCGGCCTGGAACACCATCGAGTCCAGCACGAGGCGCCAGGGGAGGTCCTCCGGTCGGTTGCTGCCGTACTTCAACCGGGTCAACTCCTGCAGGGCCCGCATGGTCGCGCTGCGCTGGGCCTGCACCACGGAGCGGACGTCGACACCGGGGGTGGTCAGCGCCAACGCCAGCTTGATCGCCAGCTCGTCGCGGGGCCGGTCGGTTCGGCTGACCGGGGTCGCGAACCACAGCGCCAGGTCCGCCCGGCCGGCGTCGGTGATCTCGTACGGGCGCTGCCCAGCCTCGCTCTCCGGCAGCGGGCGCACCAGACCGTCGCGCTCCAGCCGGGACAGCGTGGTGTAGACCTGCCCGATGTTCAGCGGCCAGGTCGAGCCGGTCGACTCCTCGAACGCGGCGCGCAGCTGGTAGCCGTACATCTGGCCGCGTTCGAGTAGGGCGAGCAACCCGTGACGGATGGACATGGCAACGGAGTATGCATACCTGGTATGCGTACCGCAACCGGAGTGGACCCGCTCAGGCCGGACGTCCGGGAAACGGGACAGTCAGCGGGGTCGACCCGGCCGTCTTACGCCACCGGGTGGCGCGCACGGCGTACTCGACCAGGGCCGTCAACGCCTGGTTCCGGTCGGCGCCGGTGGTGGACGCCAGAGCCGCCCGCCAGTGCGCTGCCGTGCGTTCCTCGACCTCGGCGGCGAGCCGCAGGGCGCTCGCCCGGTCGGTGACCGGGAACGGCAGCGCGTACCCGGCGCGGTCCGGAGGCACGACGCCGCCGGCGGTGGTGAGCTGCACCACGAGGGTGTCGCGTCGGCGTCGATGCGCGGCCTCCGCCTGGTGCGCCGCCTCCCGGGCGGCGCCGGTGAGCCGGACGCCGATCCGCCCGTAGGCGTAGATGGCCGCGTATTCGGCGGACAGGGCGGAGGCGAGGGCCTCGCCGGAGGACGGCTGCCTCACTTCAGTGCCTCCTGGTGGGTGGCTCGGGCGGCGACGATCGACCCGAGCAGCGCGGCCCGTTCCGCTGGCGCTGCGGCGCAGGCCTGGGTGGCGGACTGCTGGGCGGTCTTCTCCAGGGCGCGCAGTGCGGCGAGCGCGCCGGCCGGCTCGGCCGCCGGGGCGGTGGTGGGGGCGGTGGCCGCCGCCGACGGCAGGGCGACACCGATCACCCGGGCCAGTTCGGTGGCGTGTGCGGTGTGCGCCTCGGCGATCGGGCCGAGCCGGTCGGCCAGGTCGGGATGAGCGGTGGCCGCACTCCGGTGTGCCTCGGCCAGCGCCAGTGACTCGTCCACCATCGGGCGCAGCGGGTCCGGTGGTGGCGCCGGCTGGTCGTCACGGTCGAAAAGATCACAGCCGGTCAGCGGCGCAGCGACGCCGCCGAGCACCAGTAGCGCCCCGCCGCGCAGCAACTTTCGCCGGGAATGTCCGGATGCCTGGTCGCGCTGTGTCGTTCTGCCGATCCCCACCGGGCAAGTCAACACCATCGGCGTCGGTCCAGGGGCGACCGGCGTCGGTGCGCCGCCCGGTCCGCTGCCGGGCAGGCGCGTTACGCTCTGCGCAGCCACCGGCGTGTCCGCTCCGGTGGCGTGCCGGCATGGCGGGACGGCCGATCACCGTCGACCAGGGAAAGGGTGCGGAGATGACGCAGCGTGGCCGTGCCACCAGGCCGACAGGTCGACCCCGCGATGCCGCGGGTCCCCGCGGTGGTGATCTCGCCGGGCGACGTGCCCGACTACGAGCTGTGATCGAGCCGGTCGTCAACGACGCCGGCTACGACCTGGAGGACCTGACGGTCTCCCGGGCCGGTCGCCGGCACGTGGTGCGGGTGATGGTGGACGCCGACGGCGGGATCGACCTGGACGCCGTCGCGGACGTCTCCCGGGCGGTCTCGGCCGCGCTGGACGCCGCGGAGGAAGCCGGCGGCGACATCGTCGCCGGGGAATACCAGCTGGAGGTCAGCTCGCCGGGCGTCGACCGGCCACTGACCCTGCCCCGGCACTGGCGGCGCAACGTGAGCCGGCTGGTCAAGGTCACCGTCCGGGGCGCGGCCGCGCTGCCCGAACAGCGCGGCGAGCAGCCCACCGGCGACCGCCAGCTGACCGGTCGGGTGATCGCGGCCGACGACGAGGGCGTGCAGCTGGAGACCGAGGACGGCCGCACCTCTTGGGCGTACGCCCAGCTGGGCCCGGGCCGCGTGCAGGTCGAGTTCACCCGGCTCGCCGAACTCGGTGAGCCGGACGAGGAGTTCGACGACGCGGACGATTCAGACGAGATCGACGATTCAGACGACATCGACGACGAAGATGATGTGGAGGACGAGGAGAGGTGAACATCGACCTCGCGGCGCTGCGCGCACTCGAGCGCGAGCGGGAGATCCCGTTCGACACGATTCTCGCGGCGATCGAGACCGCGTTGCTGACCGCCTACCGGCACACCGACGGCGCCGAGCCGCACGCCCGGGTGGAGATCGACCGTAAGTCGGGCGCCGCCCTGGTGTACGCGCAGGAGATGGACGCCGACGGCAGCCTGGTGCGGGAGTGGGACGACACCCCGCACGACTTCGGCCGCATCGCGGCCATGACCGCCAAGCAGGTGATCCTCCAGCGTCTGCGGGAGGCCACCGACGAGGTGCACTTCGGCGAGTACGTGGGCCGCGAGGGTGACCTGGTCACCGGCGTGGTGCAGGCGCACGAGACGCGCACCGAGAAGGGCATCGTCAGCGTCGACCTGGGCAAGCTGGAGGGTGTGCTGCCGCAGTCCGAGCAGGTGCCCGGTGAGCGGTACGCCCACGGTGAACGGGTCCGCTGCGTCGTGGTGCACGTGGCCAAGGGCATGCGCGGGCCGCAGATCACCCTGTCCCGGTCGCACCCGGCGCTGGTCAAGAAGCTGTTCGCGCTGGAGGTGCCGGAGATCGCCGACGGCACTGTGGAGATCGGCGCGATCGCCCGTGAGGCAGGTCACCGTACGAAGATCGCCGTACGCTCCACCACCCCCGGTGTGAATCCCAAGGGCGCCTGCATCGGCCCGATGGGCCAGCGGGTGCGCGCCGTGATGAGCGAACTGCACGGCGAAAAGATCGACATCATCGACTGGTCGGACGACCCGGCCACCTTCGTCGGCAACGCGTTGTCACCTGCCAAGGCGTTGCGGGTCGAGGTGGTCGACCTGGCCAACCGGGCCGCCCGGGTGACCGTCCCCGACTTCCAGCTCTCGCTCGCCATCGGTCGGGAGGGGCAGAATGCCCGACTCGCTGCCCGCTTGACCGGTTGGCGGATCGACATTCGCTCGGATGCGGAGCAGACCGCCCCGGCCGCGCGAGGGTCGGCTGATCACGTGCGGGAGCCGGGCGGAGCGATCTCGGGCAGCTAGGGGTAGACTTCCTCCAGTGGTACGACGCGCGCTGCCGGAGCGCACCTGTGTGGGTTGCCGGCAACGTGCGCCGGCCAGCGAATTGCTGCGGATAGTCGCGGTCAGGGACGAGGCTGGTTACAGTCTCCGGCCTGATCCGCTTCGCAGGCTGCCGGGTCGGGGAGCGAACATGCACCCGGATCCGGCCTGCTTCGCGCTGGCGGTGCGGCGCCGCGCCTTCGGGCGTGCGTTGCGCATCACCGAGGTCCTTGACCACGGTGTGCTGGCGGAGCACGTCGATGCGCCAACCACTACGTCCGGTCAGCCCGACCGGGCGAGGGTCGCTAGCAGGGTAGGACGACCGACATGAGCACACGATGAAGTCCCTGAAATGACCAGGCTTCAAGTGCACGAGTGAGGTCGCTGCGGGTGCTGCCCGCACGACCTCGGAGTGAGGAGTGCAGTGGCAGGCAAGGCCCGCGTACACGAGCTTGCAAAAGAGCTCGGGGTCGAGAGTAAGACCGTTCTCGCCAAGCTGAAGGAAATGGGCGAGTTCGTGAAGTCCGCGTCGAGCACCGTCGAGGCGCCCGTCGCCCGGCGACTGCGTAACGCATTCGTCGCGTCCGCCGGTGCTCCGGCACCGGCCGCCGCCCCGTCGGCGCCCGCGTCGACGCCGGCTTCGACCCCGACCCCGACGACGGCCCCGACCCCGGGCGCGCCCCGGGTTTCGGCCAAGCCGATGCCGCCCCGGCGGCCGTCCGCGCCGGCTCCCGGCCCGAAGCCGAAGGGTCCGGTGCCTGGTGCACCGCAGCCCGCGGCTCCGGTCGCCAAGCCGGCGAGTGCCCACGACATCGAGGTGGCGGCCGCGGAGGCGCGTGCCGCCGCGCTGAAGGCTGAGCAGGAGGCCGCGGTCAAGGCCGCGCAGGCCGCCCGCCAGCAGCAGCGGGACAACCCCGTACGCCGGGAGCCCCCGGCAGACGGCGGCAACCGCCCCGGCCCTCGGCCGGGTCCCGCCGCGATGCCCCCTCGTCCCGGTTCACCGGCAGCTCGTCCGAGCACGCCGGCTCCGGGTCCGGGTGCCCGACCTGGTGGTCGCCCGCCGGCGCGTGGCGCCGGTAACAACCCGTTCGGCATCCAGGGTGGCCAGCAGCAGCGGCCCCCGGCTGCGGGTGCGGGTGGCCCCCGTCCCAACAGCCCGGCGGGCATGCCGCCGCGGCCGAGCCCGAACTCGATGCCGCCGCGGCCCAGCCCGGCGTCCATGCCGAGCCAGCGTCCGGCTGCCGGTCGCCCTGGTCCCGGTGGCGCTGGTCGCCCCGGTGGCGGTGGCGCTGGTCGTCCCGGTGGTGGCGGCGGTGGCGGTGGCTTCCGTGGCGGTCCCGGCGGTGGCGCCGGTGGCGGTGGCGGTTACCGAGGCGGCCCTGGTGGCGGCGCGGGTGCCGGCGGTGGCGGTGGCTACCGTGGCGGTCCCGGCGGCGGTGGCGGTGCTCCCGGTGGCGGTTTCCGTCCGGGTGCTCCGTCCGGTGGTGGCGGTCGCCCGGGTGCGGGTGGTCGTGGCCGTGGCGGCGGCGCTGCGGGTGCCTTCGGGCGTCCGGGTGGCCGGCCGACGCGCGGTCGCAAGTCCAAGAAGCAGCGCAGACAGGAGTTCGACAACCTGTCGGCTCCGACCATGAGCTCGGGTGCTCCCCGGGGTCAGGGTCAGATCGTCAGGCTCTCCCGTGGCGCCTCGCTGTCCGACTTCGCGGACAAGATCAACGCCAACCCGGGTTCGCTGGTCCAGGAGATGTTCAACCTGGGCGAGATGGTCACCGCGACCCAGTCCTGTTCTGACGACACCCTGCACCTGCTGGGTGAGCACCTGGGCTTCGACATCCAGATCGTCAGCCCGGAGGACGAGGACCGCGAGCTGCTCGCGCAGTTCAACATCGACCTCGACGCGGAGGTGGCCGAGGAGCGTCTGGTCAGCCGTGCGCCGGTGGTGACCGTCATGGGTCACGTCGACCACGGTAAGACCAAGCTGCTCGACGCGATCCGCAAGGCGAACGTCGTGGCCGGTGAGGCGGGTGGCATCACCCAGCACATCGGTGCGTACCAGGTCCACGTCCCGCACGAGGGCGAGGACCGGGCGGTCACCTTCATCGACACCCCGGGTCACGAGGCGTTCACCGCCATGCGTGCTCGTGGTGCCCAGGTCACGGACATCGTGATCCTGGTCGTCGCGGCCGACGACGGTGTGATGCCGCAGACGATCGAGGCGTTGAACCACGCCAAGGCGGCCGACGTGCCGATCGTGGTCGCGGTCAACAAGGTCGACAAGCCGGACGCCAACCCGGACAAGGTCCGCCAGCAGCTGACCGAGTACGGCCTGGTCGCCGAGGAGTACGGCGGCGAGACCATGTTCGTCAACGTGGCAGCCAAGCCGGGCATCGGCATCGAGGAACTGCTCGAGGCTGTCCTGTTGACCGCCGACGCGTCGCTGGAGCTGACCGCTCCGATCGACGGGCCGGCGCAGGGTGTGGCCATCGAGGCGCACCTGGACAAGGGCCGCGGTGCGGTGGCGACGGTGCTGGTGCAGAAGGGCACCCTGCGGGCAGGCGACTCGATCGTCGCCGGTGGGGCGCACGGCCGGGTTCGGGCCATGCTCGACGAGAACGGCAACCAGCTCACCGAGGCTGGGCCGGCGCGTCCGGTCATGGTGCTGGGTCTGACCGCGCCTCCCGGCGCGGGCGACACGTTCCTCGCCGCGGCGGACGACCGCACGGTGCGGCAGATCGCTGAGCAGCGGCAGGCACGGCGGCGGGCGGCGTCCTTCGCCAACTCCCGTGGTCGGGCCACCCTTGAGACGCTCATGGAGCAGCTCAAGGAGGGCGAGAAGACCTCGCTCAACCTCATCCTCAAGGGCGATGTCTCCGGTTCGGTGGAGGCTCTCGAGGACGCGCTGTTCAACCTGGACATCCCCGAGGAAGTCCAGCTCAAGGTCCTCGACCGTGGCGTGGGCGCGATCACCGAGAGCAACGTCATGCTCGCGAGTGCCTCGTCCGAGCCGGTCACGATCATCGGCTTCAACGTGCGGGCCTCCAACAAGGTCCGTGAGATGGCCGACCGCGAGGGCGTGGAGATCCGGTACTACACCGTCATCTACCAGGCCATCGAGGAGATCGAGGCGGCGCTCAAGGGCCTGCTCAAGCCGGAGTACGAGGAGGTCGAGCTGGGCAGCGCGGAGATCCGCGACGTCTTCCGCTCGTCCAAGATCGGCAACATCTCCGGTTGCATCGTCCGGTCGGGTGTCCTTCGGCGCAACGCCAAGGCGCGCCTGCTGCGAGACGGGGCGGTCGTGGCGGACAACCTCACGATCAGCTCGTTGAAGCGGTTCAAGGACGACGCCACCGAGGTTCGCGAGGGCTTCGAGTGTGGTCTGACCCTGGGTGGTTACAACAACGTCCAGGTCGGCGACGTCATCGAGACCTTCGAGATGCGGGAAAAGGTTCGCGCCTGATCCGGCAGTGACACGCTGATCAAGGGGTTTACGCCGTACGGCGTAAACCCCTTGATCATGCGGGGCGGGTTGGCGGTATCGTCCGGAGCGATGTTTACCGGAACCGCGGTCTTCGACCTGCTGCTGCCGGGTGACTCCCGGTCGCTCAAAGCCAAGAGATCATATGTACGGCCGATCGTGGCGGCTCTGCGCCGCTTCGAGGTGTCGGCCGCCGAGGTGGGTGCGCTCGACCTGCACGGTCGAGCGCAGATTGCGGTGGCCGTGGTGGCCGCCGAGACGGCGCACGTCCGCGAGGTGCTCGACTCCTGTGAGCGCCTGGTGGCCGGCCGTCCCGAGGTCGAGCTGTTGTCGGTTCGACGCCGGTTGTACGGCGTGGACGACGACTGACCACGGTGCCGGCTGTGCCGGGCGACCGGTGCGGCCGCGAAGGTAGTGTTCGAGATGTTGGCCGGTCGGCCGGCGGCCCCCGGGTCGCCGGGTCGGCCGGGAGCAGGACGCCGTGGAGGTGGCGAGATGTCTGATCCGGCCAAGGTACGCCGGCACGCGGAACGGGTGCGTGAGCTGGTCGCGTCGGTGGTGCGGAGCCAGATCAAGGACCCGCGGCTCGGGATGATCACCATCACCGATGCCCGGATTACCGCTGACCTGCGCGACGCGACGGTCTTCTACACCGTGCTCGGTGACTCGGTGGCCCAGGCGGACACCGCGGCGGCTCTGGAGAGCGCCAAGGGGCTGCTGCGCAGCACTGTCGGCAAGGCGCTCGGGCTGCGTCACTCGCCGACCCTCACGTTCGTCCTCGACGACGTTCAGGACCAGGTCAAGCACATCGACGACCTGCTCGCCGCGGCCCGCAACGCCGACGCCGAGGTGCAGCGGCTCGCCGCCCAGGCGAAGTACGCGGGCGAGGCCCAGCCGTACCGGGTCGACGACGAGACGGACGAGGACGACGAGACGGACGAGGCCGATGAGGCCACCGACGTCAAGGAGACCCCGCGGGGTGGGGAAACGCGGTGACGAGCACCGCCAGCGTCCCGCTCGCCGGGGTGGCCGGGGTCGCTCCCGCCGAGTTGGACTGGGCCGCGGCCGAGGCGCTGCTGCGGGCTGTCCCGCCGAACGGCCGGGTGCTGCTGATCTGTCACGTCAATCCGGACGGCGACGCGCTGGGCAGCATGCTCGGCTTCGGTCTGGGTCTGCGGCAGCTCGGCGTACGCGAGGTGCAGGCGACCTTCCCGGGGCCGCCGGAGGTGCCGGAGCCGTTCCACGGGCTGCCCGGCCTCGAGTTGCTGGTCCCGGCGGACGCCGCGGACGTCGCACCCGATCTGGTGATCTGCTTCGACGCGGCGAGCGAGTCGCGCCTCGGCGAGTTGGCCGGGCGGCTGTCGTCGGCGGGTGCGGCGCTGGTGCTGGACCACCACGCCTCCAATCCGGGTTTCGGCACTGTCAACCTGGTCGACCCGGGCGCCGCGGCGACGTCGGTGGTGGCCGAGCAGTTGCTGGCCAGGCTCGGGGTCGTGGTGGATCGGGCCATCGCCGAGTGCCTCTACGTGGCCCTGACCACGGATACCGGTTCGTTCCGGTTCGCGGCGACGACCCCGGCGGTGCACGAGATGGCCGCCCGGTTGCTGGCGACCGGCATCTCGCCCGGTGACATCTCCCGGCGGGTCTTCGACACCCGGCCCTTCGGCGCGGTCCGCCTCTTCGGTGAGGTGCTCGGCCGTGCGCAGCTGGAGCCGAGCGCTGCCGGTGGCAGGGGGCTGGTCTGGACCTTCGCCACTCTCGATGACCTGGCCCGGCACGACCAGCGTCCGTACGTGCTTGAGGCGTTGATCGACTCGGTGCGCTGCACGGCCGAGGCGGATGTCGGCTGTGTGTTGAAGCAGACCACGTCGGGCGAGTGGGCGGTGTCGATGCGCAGCAAGGGCGCGGTGGACGTCAGCCGGGTCGCTGTCGCGCTGGGCGGTGGTGGTCACACGTTCGCGGCCGGGTTCACCGGTCGGGGCACCGTCGAGCAGGTGGTGGAGTCGATCCGCGGCCAGCTGGACGCCGCGCTGGTCCGTTCCGCACGCTGAAACGGCGTTCGCCGCCGCCGTCGGTCGGTTCCGAAGATCAGGGTCAGCTCCGGGGAGTGTTGGTCTTCCCGCGCTCCGTGAGACCGGGAAGAATTGCGGGATGGAGCAGCCGCACGACCTCACCGTGGAGGCCCCCCGCGCATGGGACCGGCCCGCCGTCTCCGTTCCCGTCCTGGTCTGCCTTTCGCTCGTCGGTGGCCGGTTCGCGTCCTTCTCCACTGAGGCGAATCTTTTCACGCTCGGCACCGGCGGGGTGCTGATCTGGCTCGGTCTGAGCAATCGGGTGCCCCGCCGACCGGCCCCGCGTCGTCTGGGTGCGGGGGCGGCCTGGTGGGCGGTGCCGGTGGTGGTCTTCGGCGTCTTCGAGGGGGCGACCTTCGTGATGGCGGTCGGGGATGACTTCCCCACCTTCTCCCGGCTGGCCGACCCCCTCCTGGAAGATCACCTGACCCGCTCGGCGGTCTGGTTCGCCTGGCTGGCGGCCTTTTGGGGGCTGGTGCGGCGATGATGCGGGCGATCGCGATCGGCGGCTTCCTGACCGCGCTGGTCCTCTTCGCGGTGGTCGAGTGGATGGCCCGTCGGGAGGGCTCCCGGATTCCCACTCTGGGCGAGATGTGTGCGTACGTGATGCGCTACGAGGTCGGTCCGGTGCCGGTGGGCCGGATCGGTCTGTTCGGGTTCTGGTGGTGGCTGGGCTGGCACTTCCTGGCCCGCTGAACCGGGTCGTCGGCTGTCCAGATGGCGGGAACCGAGAGCAGCATGTGGACCTGAACGATAACTTGGGAGAGGGCCGGCGCCGCATGGCGGCGCAGCTCATGGGTGGTGGTGCCACACCTCGTGCCGCCTCCCTCCAGGGTCGCACCGACCCGGGCTCACGCTGCCCAGTCGGCTGCTCCGGTAATCCCGGACCGCCGTGGGGCGCTCAGCACGACCGCCCGTGAGGGCCGCCGCGTGTCGGTGGCTCGCTCCCTGGAAGGACCACCACCATGCCGAACAAGCCCAAGCCCGAGACCACCGACGACGCCCGCGAGCAGGCCCGCCGCGCGCTGCAGACGTCGATGGACACGCGTCAGTAGACCGTTCCTGCCGGTGGGACGCCGCCGAGGCGTCTCGCGGCAGCGCGGCCACCCGTCCGGTTTGACGCCCTACCTGGTTGCCGCTCGCAATCCTCGCCGAGCCGCGCCTGTGCGCTCGACCATTCGACCCGGAAGCTCTGGAACCACCGTCGGGCGGCCGGGGCGGCCGGGTGTAACCGTCCTGCCCCGGCCGCCCGTGGGGGCCGCTCAGGACAGGAACTTGTCCAGGGCGCTCTCGATGGTGCCGGCGTCCGGCGACGCGTACGCCTTCATGGTGACGTTGTTGTACGAGATGACGCTCGGGCACCTGTTCGCCGGGGCTGCCACGGTGCCGCCGTCGCCGACCTTCTCGCCGGTCTTGGCGGCGTAGAAGGTCAGGACGTAGCGCGACGAGACATAGTCGACAGTGACCTGCTTGCCGGTCTTGTCCTTGTACAGGCACTTCGTCGGCTCACCCTCGCTGCCCTCCACGAACTTCAGGCAGCCGACCACTGACACCGCCTCGTACTCGGTGGTCTTGGCGGAGTAGGGCTTGGTCGATGAGACGTACTTCGACGACCAGGACGTCGGCCGGTCCGGGCTGTTCGAGAACGTGTACGCCTTGGCGCCAGCCGGGCCGTTGTAGGGTGCCGAGTTCAGGATCCGGCTGCCCTGGCAGACGTTCGACAGGTCGCTGGAGAAGCGGGCCGTCATCGAGTTGTTGTCGCTCGGAGCATCCGACTGCCCGGGTGCGGGTGAGGCCGTCGTCCCCGGCGTGGTGCCGGAGGTGGGTTCGGCGGACGTGGCCGTCGTGGGCTCGTCGTCGTCGCCATAGGCGACCAGGAGTCCGATACCGCCGCCGCAGAGGGCGAGGATCAGGACGACCGCACCGACGACGAGTCCGATGATCAGACCCTTGTTCGACTTCTTGGCCGGCGGAACGGGGGCGCCGTACTGCGGCATCGGGGGCTGCTGCCCGTACTGCGGCATCGGGGGCTGCTGCCCGTACTGCGGCACCGGGGGCTGCTGCCCGTAGGGCGGTTGCCCGCCCTGCTGCGGCGCGGGGGGCCCGCTCCACGGCGTGACGTTCGGGTCAGGCTGCTGCCCGTACGGAGGGTATTGGTCACTCATCGTAAGCCCTTATCGCTGTCAGTGCGTTGTCAAGATCGTGGAACGTGGTCAGGGTAGTAAGCCCTGCAAGTGGGACGCCCGGCACTCACTCGTGGCCACGCTCGCCTCGCCGGCTAGCGTCAAACGGGGAAAGGCCCACGTAAGTCGCTAGGTGCCTTGCACTCCTTACTGGGGCCGTGCCAGGATCGGCGGCGATGAGTCAGCCAGCCCACACCGACACCGCGACGGCCACCAGCGGGTCCGCCTCGCCGCGCCGCATCGCCAGCCTCGCCCTGCCGGCCCTCGTGGTGCTCGCCGCCGAGCCGCTCTACGTGCTGGTCGACACGGCCGTGGTCGGTCACCTCGGCCGGGTGCCGCTCGCCGCACTCGCCGTCGGCGGCACCGTGATGACCCTCACCGCATGGGTCGGCACCGTGGTCGCGTACGGCACCACCGGGCGCGCGGCTCGCCGCTTCGGCGCGGGTGACCGGGCCGCCGCGGTGGCCGAGGGCGTCCAGTCGTCCTGGCTGGCGTTCGGTGTCGGTCTGCTGATCGCGATCGGCATGCAGTTCGGCGGCGGCGCGCTCGCGCGTACCCTCGCCGGCGGTGGTGGCGAGGTGGCCGACGCCGCCGCGCACTGGCTGCGCATCGCAGCCCTCGGCGCCCCTGGCCTGCTGCTCGCCGCCGCCGGCAACGGCTGGCTGCGCGGTGTGCAGGACACCCGACGCCCGTTGTTCTTCGTGCTCGGCCCCAACCTGCTCTCCGCGCTGCTCTGCCCGCTGCTGGTCTACCCCGGTGGGCTGGGTCTGATCGGCTCGGCGGTGGCCAACGTCGTCGCGCAGACGCTCTGCGGGGCGCTGTTCGCCGCGGCGCTGGTCGCCGAGCGGGTGTCGCTGCGGCCCCGGCCCCGCGTGATCCGCCAGCAACTGGTGCTCAGCAGCGACCTGCTGATCCGAGGGGTGGCGTTCCAGGCCAGCTTCCTCTCCGCGACCGCCGTCGCCGCCCGCTTCGGCGCCGCCGCCGTCGGCGCCCACCAGATCGCCCTGCAACTCTGGTTCTTCACCGCGCTGGTGCTCGACGCGCTGGCCATCGCCGCCCAGTCGCTGGTGGGCGCCGCGCTCGGCGCCGGCGACGACGCCGGGGCCCGGGCGCTCGCCCGCCGGATCGGGTTGCTCGGCGGCGTCTGCGGCGTCGGCTTCGCGCTGCTCATCGCCGCCGGCGCCGGCGTCGTGCCGTCGTGGTTCAGCTCCGACGCGGGGGTACGCGAGCAGGCCATGGCCGCCTGGCCGTGGTTCGTCGTCATGCTGCCGCTGGCCGGGGTGGTGTTCGCCCTGGACGGCGTGCTGATCGGCGCGGGGGACGTGCGGTACCTGCGCAACCTCACCATCGTGGCGGCGCTCGGCGGTTTCCTGCCGGCCATCTGGTTGGCGTACGCCCTCGACCTCGGGCTGGGCGGTATCTGGGCCGGGCTCACCCTGTTCGTGGTGATCCGGCTGGTCGCCCTGCTGCTGCGCCTGCGCAACGGCGGTTGGGCGGTCACCGGCGCGGTCCGCTGACCGGGTCGGCCCGCCCACACACCGCCGCGTGCCGGGCATCTGGCAGGCTTGGCCGACGTGAGCACCGATGGTCTGATCGTGGTCGACAAGCCCGGCGGCATGACGTCGCACGACGTGGTGGCGCGGATCCGCCGGCTGGCGAAGACCCGACGGGTCGGGCATGGCGGCACCCTCGACCCGATGGCCACCGGCGTGCTGGTGATCGGTGTGGGCCGAGCCACCCGCCTGCTGACCTACGTCATCGGCGCGGGCAAGAGCTACACCGGCACCATCCGGCTGGGCCAGGCCACCGTCACCGACGACGCCGAGGGCGACGTGATCGCCACCGCGCCCGCCGGTCACCTCACCGACGACGCGATCCGGTCGGCGCTGACCGCGCTCAGCGGCGAGGTCGACCAGGTGCCGAGCGCGGTCAGCGCCATCAAGATCGACGGGCAGCGGGCGTACAAGCGGGTCCGCGACGGGGAGAGCGTCGAGCTGCCCGCGCGCCGGGTCACCATCTCCCGGCTGGAGGTGCTGGCGATCCGCCGTACCGAGCCGGACGTGGTGGACGTCGACGTCGACGTGACCTGCTCCTCCGGCACGTACATCCGGGCCATCGCCCGGGACGCGGGCCTGGCCCTCGACGTCGGCGGCCACCTGACAGCGCTGCGCCGGACCGCTGTGGGCGGCTTCACCCTCGCCGAGGCGGCGACCCTCGACGAGCTGGAGCAGCGTGCCCCGGACGTGGTGAACCTGCCGCTGGACGCGGCGGCCGACCGCTTCTTCCCGCGCCGCGAGGCGACACCCGAGGAGGCCCGGGTGCTCGCCCACGGCGGGCCGCTGGACCCGGCCGGCCTCACCGGGCCGTACGCCGTCTTCGGACCGGCCGGCGGCCTGATCGCTATCGTCAGCGAGCGGGACGGGCGGGCCCGCGCGGAGATCGTGCTCGCCCCGGCCTGACGGCGGGGAGCACGTCCGCCGGCCCGGGGCCGGCGGTGTCGACCCGCCGGCCGGCGGGACACAGGGAGGAACGGCATGCAGCGGTGGCGGGGGTACGACGCGGCGCCCGGTGGGTGGGGACGCTCGGTCGTCACCATCGGCGTCTTCGACGGCGTGCACAGAGGGCACCAGGCGACCATCGGGCACGCCGTTGCCCGGGCCCGGGAGCTGGGCGTGCAGTCGGTGGTGGTCACCTTCGACCCGCACCCGGCCGAGGTGGTCCGCCCCGGCTCGCATCCGGCGGTGCTCACCGAGCCGGCGCGCAAGGCTGAGCTGATCGAGGCACTCGGCGTCGACGTGCTCTGCGTGGTGCCGTTCACCCAGGAGTTCTCCCGGCTGCCGGCCGAGCAGTTCGTGCACGACGTCCTGGTCGAGAACCTGCACGCGGCACTGGTGGTGGTCGGCAGCAACTTCCGCTTCGGGCACCGGGCGGCCGGCGACGTGGCCCTGTTGGAGCGGCTGGGGCAGACCTTCGGCTTCGCCGTCGAGGGCGGCCCGCTGGTCGCCGAGGACGGCACCGTCTTCTCCTCCACGTACATCCGCTCCTGCGTCGACGCGGGCGACGTGGGCGCGGCGGCCGCCGCGCTGGGCCGCCCACACCGCCTGGAGGGCGTGGTGGTCCGTGGCGACCAGCGGGGCCGGGAGCTGGGCTTTCCCACCGCCAACCTGCTCTGCCACCGGTACGCGGCGGTGCCCGCCGACGGGGTGTACGCGGCCCGGCTGATCCGCCGTGGGCAGCACGAACCGCTGATGGCGGCGGTGTCCGTGGGCACCAACCCGACCTTCTCCGGCCGGGAGCGGCGGGTGGAGGCGTACGCGCTGGACTTCTCCGGCGACCTGTACGGCGAACGGCTGGCCCTGGACTTCGTGGCGCGCCTACGCGGCCAGATCCGCTACGACTCGATCGAGCCGTTGATCGCCCAGATGAACCAGGACGTCGAGCGCACCCGGCGTGCTCTGGCCTGATCATCTCCGACCGGCGGGGCCCTGCCGAGGCCCTTGGCCGGGTGTTACCGGTGAGTGCTGGTAGTCTTGCCGAGACGTCGGGTGACCGGCGTGGGGCCTCGCGTGCCTGCTCGACGCCGCGGGTGCGAGGTACCGGTCCGTTCCCGGTCCATCGGGACGACGGACACCCACTTGATCAACCCACCGAAACAGGGAGAACATGGCGCTCGATCAGGAAGCCAAGGCCAGCATCCGTGCGGAGTACGCGACCGCCGAGGGCGACACCGGTTCGCCGGAGGTTCAGGTCGCGGTCCTCACCAAGCGGATCGCCGAGCTGACCGAGCACCTGAAGGTGCACAAGCACGACCACCACAGCCGCCGTGGGCTGCTGCTGCTGGTCGGCCGTCGCCGTCGGCTGCTCAACTACGTCCAGAAGAAGGACATTGCGCGCTACCGGTCGCTCATCGAGCGGCTCGGCCTGCGCCGGTGACGTGACGGGGGAGTGGCCGACCGGCCGCTCCCCCGTACCGCGTCCCATCTGAAGAAACACGGGCCGCGCGACCACCCGAGAGGGAGCCGGTCAGCGTACCGGTCTCCGGTAGTGGCCCCCGGGAACTCCGGCATCATGCCGGCCACCCGGGCGCTTCGATCGAAGACCGGCCGGCTGAGCAGCTCCCCGATGTCGTGGGCCCACGACGCGAAGGAGCACGACAGCACATGACCGAGACCAAACTCGGCACCGAATCCCGCACCGCCGTGATCGACAACGGGTCCTTCGGCACCCGTGAGATCACCTTCTCCACCGGTCGGCTGGCTCGCCAGGCCGCCGGTTCCGTCATCGCCCAGCTGGGCGAGACGGTCGTTCTCTCCGCCACCACCGCCGGTAAGCACCCGAAGGAGCAGTTCGACTTCTTCCCGCTGACCGTCGACGTCGAGGAGCGGATGTACGCCGCGGGCCGCATCCCCGGCTCGTTCTTCCGCCGTGAGGGCCGGCCGAGCGAGGACGCGATCCTCACCTGTCGCCTGATCGACCGGCCGCTGCGCCCGTCCTTCGTGAAGGGCCTGCGCAACGAGGTCCAGGTCGTCGAGACCATCCTCGCGCTGGACCCGCAGCACCCGTACGACGTCGTGGCGATCAACGCCGCCTCGATGTCGACCAAGCTCTCCGGCCTGCCGTTCTCCGGCCCGATCGGTGCGACCCGCGTCGCCCACATCGACGGCCAGTGGGTCGCCTTCCCGACCCTGGAGGAGCTGGCCCGCGCCACCTTCGACATGGTCGTGGCCGGCCGCACGCTCGAAGACGGCGACGTCGCGATCATGATGGTCGAGGCCGAGGCCACCCCGAACGCCGTCGCCCTGATCTCGGCCGGTGCCACCGCCCCGACCGAGGAGGTCGTCGCCAGCGGCCTGGAGGCCGCCAAGCCGGCGATCCGTGAGCTGTGCCGCGCGCAGAGCGAGCTGGCCGAGGTCGCCGCCAAGCCGGTCACCGAGTTCCCGGTCTTCCTGGACTACCAGGACGACGTGTTCGCCGCCGTGGCCGACCTGGCCCGTGGCGAGGTGGCCGAGGCGATCACCATCGCCGGCAAGGCCGACCGCGAGGAAGCCCTGGACCGGGTCAAGGCCCGGGTCGCCGAGGAGTTGGGTGCTCGGTTCGAGGGTCGGGAGAAGGAGCTCAGCGCCGCCTTCCGCTCGCTGACCAAGTCCGAGGTGCGCAACCGCGTGCTGCGCGAGCAGGTCCGCATGGACGGCCGCGGCCCGCGTGACATCCGGGCGCTGACCGCCGAGGTCGGCGTGCTGCCCCGGGTGCACGGTTCGGCGCTGTTCGAGCGGGGCGAGACCCAGATCCTGGGCGTCACCACGCTGAACATGCTCCGGATGGAGCAGATGGTGGACACGCTGTCCCCCGAGAACCGCAAGCGCTACATGCACAACTACAACTTCCCGCCGTACTCGACCGGTGAGACCGGCCGGGTCGGCTCGCCGAAGCGTCGCGAGATCGGCCACGGTGCGCTCGCCGAGCGTGCGCTGATCCCGGTGCTGCCGTCGCGCGAGGAGTTCCCGTACGCCATCCGGCAGGTGTCGGAGGCGCTCGGCTCCAACGGCTCCACCTCGATGGGTTCGGTCTGCGCGTCGACGCTGGGCCTGCTGTCCGCGGGTGTCCCGCTGAAGGCGCCGGTCGCCGGCATCGCGATGGGGCTCATCTCCGACGAGGTGGACGGCAAGACCCAGTACGTGACGCTGACCGACATCCTCGGTGCCGAGGACGCGTTCGGTGACATGGACTTCAAGGTCGCCGGCACGCCGGAGTTCGTCACCGCGCTCCAGCTCGACACCAAGCTCAACGGCATCCCGTCGGACGTGCTGGCTTCCGCGCTGCAGCAGGCGAACGAGGCCCGGCAGATCATCCTCGGTGTCATGAAGGCCGCGATCGAGGCTCCGGCCGAGATGTCGGACTACGCGCCGCGGGTCACCACCGTCAAGATCCCCGTCGACAAGATCGGCATGGTGATCGGCCCGAAGGGTCAGACCATCAACGCGATCCAGGACGAGACCGGCGCCGAGATCTCCATCGAGGACGACGGCACGATCTACGTCGGCGCCACCAACGGCCCGTCGGCCCAGGCGGCCGTCGACCGGATCAACGGGATCGCCAACCCGACGCTGCCGAAGCAGGGCGAGCGGTTCCTCGGCACGGTGGTCAAGACCGCCGCGTTCGGCGCGTTCATCTCGCTGCTGCCGGGTCGTGACGGCCTGCTGCACATCTCCAAGGTGGGCGACGGCAAGCGGGTCGAGCGCGTTGAGGACTTCCTCAACGTCGGTGACCGGGTCGAGGTCGAGATCGCCGACATCGACGCGCGCGGCAAGATCTACCTGGACAAGGTCCGGCCGGAGGGCGCCGAGGCGCCGGCCGCCGCCGGCGAGGCCGCCGGTGGCGACCGTCCGGCTGGTCGTGACCGCGGCGACCGGGCTCCGCGTGACCGCGGCGACCGCGAGCGTGGCGGCGACCGGGGCGGGCGTGGCCCGGAGCGCGGCAACGGCGGCGGCGAGGGCGGCAACGGCGGCGGCGGCGAGGGTGGCGAGGGCGGCGAGCGTCCGCGCCGCCGGACCCGGCACAGCTGACCGTCGTACAACGCATCACCCACCCCTCGTCGAACCGGGAGCAAGTCGTGAGTCGGGCCTTCAGCGCGCCGTTTCCACCGGATCGACGGGGGGTGGCCCCCTCTCGGGACACCGGGGCGGGCCGCTCCGGCGGCACCGCCCGCGCGGTGACCCGGACGCTCAGTGACGATCCGCTGGGCGGCACGGTACGACGTACCGTGCTGCCCAGCGGGCTGCGCGTCCTCACCGAGGCGATTCCGGCGATGCGCAGCGTCTCGTTCGGCGTCTGGGTGGCGGTCGGCTCGCGCGACGAGACCGGCCCGCAGGCCGGTGCCGCGCACTTCCTTGAGCACCTGCTGTTCAAGGGCACGCACAAGCGCACCGCCCTGGAGATCTCCTCGCAGATCGAGGCGGTGGGTGGCGAGACCAACGCCTTCACCACGAAGGAATACACCTGCTACTACGCCCGCGTGCTGGACGAGGACCTGCCGCTCGCGGTCGACGTGATGTGCGACCTGGTGGCCGACTCGCTGTTGGAGCCGGCCGACGTCGAGACCGAGCGTGGCGTGATCCTGGAAGAGATCGCCATGCACGACGACGAGCCCGGTGACGAGGTGCACGACCTCTTCGTCCAGGCCGTCTACGGCGACCACCCGCTGGGCCGACTGATCTCCGGCACCGCCGAGACCGTCACGCCGATGACCCGCCGGCAGATCCAGACTTTCTACCGGGGCCGCTACACGGCACCGCAGATCGTCATCGCCGCCGCCGGCAACCTCGACCACGCCGCAGTGGTCAAGATGGTCCGCCAGGCGGTGCGTGGCACCCCACTGGACAGCGACCCGGCAACCCCGGCGCCACACCGCGCGGCAACCCCCACCGTACGGACGAAGCCGGCGACCACAGTGGTGGAGCCGAAGGAGACCGAGCAGGCGCACGTCATCCTCGGCTGCCCCGGCATCGACCGCCTCGACGATCGGCGCTTCGCCCTCGGGGTGCTCAACAACGTGCTCGGCGGCGGCATGTCCAGTCGCCTGTTCCAGGAGATCCGCGAGCAGCGCGGCCTGGCGTACTCGGTCTACTCCTACGCCAGCCAGTACGCCGACACCGGCCTGTTCGCCGTCTACGCCGGCTGCGCGCCGGGCAAGGTGGACGAGGTGCTGGCCCTGACCCGCGCCGAGCTGGCCCGGGTCGCCGCCGACGGGTTGACCGAGGCCGAGGTGGCCCGGGGCAAGGGCATGAGCAAGGGCTCGTTCGTGCTCGGCCTGGAGGACACCGGTTCCCGGATGAGCCGGCTGGCCAAGGGCGAGCTGCTCTACGGCGACCTGATGCCGGTCGACGAGCTGCTCCGACGGGTCGACGAGGTCACCGTGGAGGACGTCAACGTCCTCGCTGCCGAGCTGCTCAGCCGGCCGATGTCGCTGGCCGTGGTCGGCCCCTTCGGCGCGGGCGACTTCGCGGTCTGAGGGCTGCCGCGCGGCGCGGTCGACGGCACCCCGGTCGGGGCGTCCCGGCCGGTGGAGCGCACCGGATCCGGCCGGAAGGGCACGTCCCGATTGGGATAGGTTGTGCCCCGTGACTGACGAGCAGGACAAGACCCCGGCCGAGCCGCTGCGGGTCGGCGTGTTGGGTGCCCGCGGCCGGATGGGCATCGAGGTCTGCAAGGCGGTCGACGCCGCCGACGACCTCGAACTCGCGGCGTCGATCGACCAGGGCGACAGCCGCTCCGCCGTGTCCGCCGCCGAGGTGGTCGTCGACTTCACCACGCCCGATGTCGTCATGGACAACCTGCGTTGGTGCATCGACCAGGGCATCAGTGCGGTCGTCGGCACGACCGGCTTCACCGAGCAGCGGCTGGAGCAGGTGCGTGGCTGGCTGGCCGACAAGCCCGGGGTGGGCGTGGTCATCGCCCCGAACTTCGGCATCGGCGCGGTGCTGATGATGCAGTTCGCCGCGCGGGCCGCCCGGCACTTCGAGTCCGTCGAGATCATCGAACAGCACCACCCGCGCAAGCTGGACGCCCCGAGCGGCACCGCCACCCACACCGCCCGGCAGATCGCCAGGGCCCGCGCGGAGGCCGGCCTCGGCCCGGTGCCGGACGCCACCAAGGACGAGGTGTCGGGCGCGCGCGGCGCTGACATCGACGGGGTACGCGTCCACGCCGTTCGTGCCACCGGCCTCGTCGCCCACCAGGAGGTGCTCTTCGGCACCACCGGCGAGACGCTGACCATCCGGCACGACTCGTACGACCGGGCGTCGTTCATGCCGGGCGTGCTGCTGGCCGTCCGCGCGGTGCGCAACCGCCCCGGCCTCACCGTCGGTCTGGATGCCCTGCTCGACTGACGGTCCGTTCCTCCGCCACGCGGCCAAGATCTGAGCCCCCAGCTCGGGTAGCATCCGGCGGATGATCAATGGGGGACACCTGGACCGGGCCGGGCGACGGGTGACGCTCCGGCCGATCGACGACGACAACTGGCGGGCTGTGGCCGACGTCGCCCCGCGTGACGACCAGCGCCGGTTCGTGGCCGCGCTGGGCGCGCGGTACCTGCTGCTGAGCAGCCGCTCGGAGGTCTGGACCTCGCTCGCCGTGTACGCCGACGAGACGGTCGTCGGCCACGTCATGTGGGGCGTGGACGACGACGGCTCGCACTGGATCGGCGGAATGCTGATCGACGCCGCCGAGCAGGGCCGGGGCGTCGGCCGGGCCACCGTGCAGACGCTGGCCCCCTGGCTGGCGGCGAGGGATGGCAACCCGCCGGTCCGCCTCTCGTACCACCCGGACAACACCCAGGCCGCCGCCCTCTACACCTCCCTGGGCTTCCACCCCACCGGAGCGGTCGACGACGAAGAGCTGGTCGCCGAAGCCAACGGCGGGTCGGGCAAGGGCTGACCGACACGGTGCAGCGGCCCGGCAGAGGCCGCCACACCGGTCGCGTCACTCTTCTGCGGGCACCTTCTCCGCCGGGACGCCGACGTGCAGGCGCACCTGAGGCACCAGCATGTCGTCGACGTCCAGCGCTCGGGCCGCGCCGTCGAGCTCCCAACCGGTGCTGGTGAGGAACTTCCGGGTCGCCTCGTCACCCTCGAACGCCCAGGCCACCGCCCGGCTCAGCCCGTCCTCCCGCCACAGGTCGACTGCGGCGGCGAGCAGCCGGCTGCCGTGCCCACGCCGGCCCCACCGCGGCTCGACCAGCAGGTCGGTCACGGCGGCCACGTCGGGGCCGAGCGCGTCGGCCGGCTCACCCGGGGCCAACGCCTCGGCGTCAGCCGGGCCGGAGGCGGCGAACCCCACCAGATACGATTGCTCGGCCTGTTCGACGGCGACCAGCACCCGGTGCGCGCCCGAGGGCGGCTCCAGCACCGCGGCGCTCCACCGCCGGGCGAGGAACGCCTCGTCCAGGTTGTCGAGTACGTGCCGAGGCAGAATGCGGCGGTACGCGACCCGCCAGGTTGCGAGCTGGATGCGTGCGATCTCGCCGGCGTCCTCGGGACGCGCCGGGCGGACGTACCCGAGAGCCATGGGACGGAAGCCTACGCAGGGCGAGGGAGACGACGGTGGCGCAGGGTGCCAACAGGACGACCGCGCAGGTCACCGGGGTGGTGGTGCTCGCCGCGGCGGTCACCGCGTTCCTCGCCGTCGCGGCCGTCCGGCACGGTTTCTTCGACCTGAAGGTCTACTACGGCGCGTTGACCTGGTGGGTGCACGACGGCGGGGAGATCTACGACTACCTCAAGCCGGGCACCCAGTACGGCTTCACGTACCCGCCGTTCGCCGCGCTGGTCATGCTGCCGATGGCGTACCTGCCGTGGACGGCCGCGATCGTGGTGAGTGTGCTCGCCAGCGTGGTCACCACCGCGGTGCTGCTCTGGTGGCTGATCGACCCGATCGCCCGCCGGGCCGGCTGGACCCGGTGGTTCGCGCTCGCCGTGGCGCTCTGCCTGGCCGCCGCGTTCGAACCGATGCGGGAGACGGTCAACTTCGGTCAGGTCAACACGCTGCTGCTGTTCCTGGTGGCCGTGGATCTGCTGCGGCTGCTGCCGGCCGGCAACCGGTGGGCCGGGGTGGGCATCGGGCTCGCCACCGCGATCAAACTGACCCCGGGTGTCTTCATCGTCTATCTGCTGGTGACCGGGCGATGGCGGGCGGCCCTCACCGCCAGCGGCACCGCCGCCGGGGTGACGTTTCTGGCCGGTGCGCTCTTCCCCGACGCGTCCCGGGAGTTCTGGACCGAGGCGCTGTGGAACACCGGCCGGGTCGGTGAGCTCGCCTTCGTCTCCAACCAGTCGCTGCGCGGGGTCGTCGCCCGGTTCGACCCGCAGCACCCGAGCACCCTGCTCTGGCTGCTGCTGGTGCTCGGCACCCTGGCGCTCTGGGCCTGGCGGTCCCGGGCCGCCGTCGCGGCCGGCGACGAGGCGACCGGCCTGGCGTTGACCGGCGCGGTGATGTGCCTGGTCAGCCCGGTCACCTGGGTGCACCACCTGGTCTGGCTGCTGCCCGCGCTGATCCTGCTGGTCGACAACGCGATGGCCGCGCCGGCCGGCCGCCGACGGCGGGTCCTGCTGGTCGCCGCGACCATCGGGTACGCGGTGCTGATCAGCCGCACCGTCTGGTTCTGGGAGAAGGACTTCACCGGGGTCGACGGCTTCCTGGGCAGCAACGCCTACGTGTGGATCAGCCTGGCGCTGCTGGCCTTTCTGCCGATCCGCCGTTGGCTGACCCCGGGCGGCTCAGCCGTCGAGGCGTCCGGCGTACCGCAGCTCGACCAGCCCGACCGGCGGGCTCCCACCGGCAAGCGGCACCTGGTAGGTCGACTGCTCACCGTCCGGTGACAACCCGGCCCGCTCACAGAATCGTCGGGCCCGCCGGTTGTCCGCCAGCACCCACAGCCGATAGTCGGTCCAGCCCCGCTCGTGCAGCCCCGCCCGGGCGGCGGCCAGGAGCGCGGTGGCGGTCCCGTCACCCCAGCACGCCGGCTCCACGTAGATCGCCAGCACCTCGCCGACCGTCGGGTCCAGGTCGTCGCGGTCCTGGTCGCGGCGGTACGGCCCGAACGTCGTGAAGCCCACGACCACCCCGTCCACCTCGCCGAGCAGGGTGGTGAACGGGTGCTCGGGGTCGGCGGTGCCAATGTCGCGACGGCGCTGTGCCCACGCCGCCACGTTCAGCCGCCGCAGCACCTCGTCCGGCATGAAGCCGGCGTAGCCCGCCTGCCAGCCGTGCACGTGCACCCGGGCGACGGCTTCGGCGTCGTCCGGCTCCTCCCGACGGATGGTCAGCATTGCACCGTTCTATGCCCCGTTGGCCGTCGCGTCCAGCTTCCCGCACCGGCGTCGTACCGATGAATTATCGTCGCCGACGATGACCGCACCGGAATCACTCTCGCTCGCCCAGGCCCGCCGCGTGGCGCTCGCCGCCCAGGGCTTCGCCGACCCCGCGCCAACCGGCGTGCCGACGCGCCGGCATCTGCGCCGGGTGCTGGACCGGGTCGGGTTGATCCAGATGGACTCGGTCAACGTGCTGCAACGCGCGCACTACCTGCCGCTCTACAGCCGGCTCGGGCCCTACCCGACCAGGTTGCTCGACCAGGCCGCCTACCGCCGCCCCCGCGAGTTGTTCGAATACTGGGGTCATGAGGCGTCGCTGGTCCCGGTCGAGCTGCACCCGGTGCTGCGCTGGCGGATGGCTCGCGCGCACAGCGATTCCTGGGGTGGCATGCAGCGGGTCGCCCAGGAGCAGCCGGAGCTGGTCCGCTGGGTTCGCGACGAGGTGGCCGCCCGCGGCCCGCTGACGGCTGCCGAGATCGAGCACGACGCACCTCGGGAGACGGGCAACTGGGGGTGGAACTGGTCGGCGGTCAAACGGGCGTTGGAGTTCCTCTTCTGGGCCGGCGAGGTGACCGCCGCGGAGCGCAGCACCTCCTTCGCCCGCCGCTACGACCTGCCCGAGCGGGTGCTGCCCGCGGCGGTGCTGGCCGCGCCCACCCCGACCGACGCCGAGGCGTACCGCACGCTGGTCGCCCTCGCCGCGCGGTCGCTCGGGGTGGCCGCCGAGCCGGAGCTGCGCGACTACTTCCGACTGCCGCTGGCCGGTGCCCGCCAGGCCGTCGCGGAGCTGGCCGAGGCCGGTGAGCTGGTGCCGGTCACCGTGGCAGGCTGGCGACAGCCGGCCTGGCTGCACGCGTCCGCGCGGCTGCCCCGGTGGATTCGCGGCAACACCCTGGTCAGCCCCTTCGACCCGTTGATCTGGGAACGTGCCCGCACCGAGAGGTTGTTCGACTTCAGCTACCGGATCGAGATCTACGTCCCGGCGCCACAGCGGGTCTACGGCTACTACGTGCTGCCCTTCCTGCAGGGCGACCGGTTCACCGCCCGGGTCGACCTGAAGGCCGATCGCAAGGCCGGTGTGCTGCTGGTGCCGGCCGCGTGGGTCGAGCCCGGCGCCGACCCGGGGGAGACCGCTGTGGCGCTCGCCGCCGAGCTGCACCGACTCGCCGGCTGGCTCGGTCTGGACGCGGTGGAGCCGCCCACGGCCGGCGACCTGGCCGGTCCGCTCACCGCCGCGTTGACCGGCGTGTCCGGTGTACCGTGAGCGCGTGACGAGCGCTCCCGGACCGGTCGACCAGCCGCAGCCCGCCCCCGGGGCGGTTCACCCGGTGCCTGTCGGCGCGGTGTCGACCAGCTCCGGTCCGACCGGCCTGGCATCGGCCGGCGAGGTCCCGGCCGACCCGGCATCGGGTGGCTCGGGTCCGGCCGGCTGGCCGACGGCCCCGCCGGATGGTTACGCGGAACTGAAGCCGGACCGGATCACGCGGTTCGTGCTGCGGCTCTACGAGCGTTCACCGCGCTGGGCGGTGCCGCTGGCCGCGGTCGGTTGCGTCGCCATCGGCATGGGCTACGCGTTGCTCAGCAATCCGACCCACGCCGCCCCGGACGCCGCGCCCACCTGTCTGCTGAAGTTGACCACCGGGCTGGACTGCCCGGGCTGCGGGGGCACCCGCGCACTCTGGTACGTGCTGCACGCCGACCTGCCAGCCGCCGCCCGGCACCACTTCCTGTTCGTCTTCGCGCTGCCGTTCCTCGCGTACCTCTTCGTGGCCTGGGCGGGAAACCAGGCGTTCGGTTGGCGACTGCCGGAGCTGCGACTCAGCTCGAAGGTCATCGTCGGGTTCATGGGCGCGTGGCTGGCCTTCTCGGTGTTGCGCAACCTGCCCTGGGCGCCGTTCACCTCGCTGTACGTCTGAGCGCGCCTGCCGCCCGAGGATCGCCACAACGCCGGCATGTGCTGCCACTCCGATGATCGACTCGACATTCAGGGAAGCGGGCCGTCCACCCGCCCCGGACATCCCGACTTCCAGGAACCCGAGTCGATCACGCGGCGAGCGCCGCGCAGGCGGGCGCGTCCCGGCGGCGGGCCGCCGCTGCCTGAGTGATCGACATTGCACGAGGCGTGCCTGAGTTGGGGCGGGAGGCACCGCGCCACTACAGTCCCTGGCATGCCGGAGATGGTGCAGCCCCAGGTCAAGTTGATCGCGTGGACCCAGTTCGCGGCCCCGGACGACGTGCCGTGGTCGACCGACGCGGAAGGTGGCCAGGCGCTCGCCGAGTTCGCCGGCCGGGCCTGCTACCAGTCGTGGAAGAAGCCGAACCCGGCGACCGCCACCAACGCCGGCTACCTGGCGCACATCCTGGAGGTCGGGCACCTGTCGGTGCTGGAGCACGGGTCGGTCACCTTCTACTTCACCGGGGTGTCGCGCTCCTTCACCCACGAGTTGATCCGGCACCGGCACTTCTCGTACTCCCAGCTGTCCCAGCGTTACGTCCCGGAGCGGGACGCGGCCATGGTCGAGCCGGCGGTCATCGCCGACGACCCGGAGCTGCACAAGAAGTTCACCGAGGCCGCCGAGGCGAGCGTTCGGGCGTACAACGAGTTGCTGGAGGGCCTCGAAAAGCGCTTCTCCGACGAACCGAACCCGACGCTGCGCCGCAAGCAGGCCCGGCAGGCGGCCCGGGCGGTGCTGCCCAACGCCACCGAGACGCGGATCGTGGTCACCGGCAACTACCGGGCGTGGCGGCACTTCGTCGCGATGCGCGCCACCGAGCACGCCGATGTGGAGATCCGTGAGCTGGCCGTGGAGTGCCTGCGGCAGCTCCAAGACGTCGCCCCCAACGTGTTCGCCGACTTCGTGATCTCCACGCTGCCGGACGGCACCGAGGTGGCGGCCAGCCCGCACGAGGCGTCCTGAGCCCTTCCCCGGCGGGCCCCGGCTGGTCGTCCGCTAGGTTGGAGGGTATGACGCACGACCACCTCGACGCCGCGGCACGACCGGCGTCCCGCCCCTTCGGCCGGCTGCTCACCGCCATGGTGAGCCCGTTCACCCCCGACGGCTCGCTCGACCTCGACGGCGCCGCCCGGCTGGCGAGCCACCTGGTCGACGAGCAGGGCAACGACGCACTGGTGGTCAACGGCACCACCGGCGAGTCGCCGACCACCACCGAGGCGGAGAAGGACCACCTGATCCGGGCCGTGGTGGAGGCCGTCGGTGACCGCGCCAAGGTGGTCGCCGGGGTCGGCACCAACGACACCCGACACACCATCGAGCTGGCCGCCGCCGCCGAGAAGGCAGGTGCGCACGGTCTGCTGGTGGTGACCCCGTACTACAACAAGCCGCCGCAGAGCGGGTTGTTGCGGCACTTCACCGCGGTGGCCGACGCCACCGGCCTCCCGGTGATGCTGTACGACATCCCACACCGCTCCGGAGTGCCGATCGACACCGAGACGCTGGTCCGGCTCGCCGAGCACGGCCGGATCGTCGCGGTCAAGGACGCCAAGGGCGACCTGACCGCCACCAGCTGGGTGACCAGCCGGACCGCCCTCGCCTTCTACAGCGGCGAGGACGCCCTCGCCCTGCCGGCGCTGGCCGTCGGCAGCGTGGGCCTGGTCGGCACCTCGACGCACTTCACCGGGGCGCTGACCGCACAGATGATCGAGGCGTACGACGCGGGGGACATGCCGACCGCGCTGGCGCTGCACCGGCGGCTGCTGCCGCTGTTCACCGGCATCTTCCGCACGCAGGGCACGATCCTGGTGAAGGCGGGCCTGGCATCGCTGGGTCTGCCGGCCGGCCCGGTGCGACCCCCGCTGGTGGACGCCACCAACGACGAGATCGCCCAGCTGCGCGCGGACTTCGCGGCAGCGGGCATGGAGCTGCCCGAATGATCAAACGACACGATGGACGCCGAGTGACGGCGTCGCAGATTGAGGTGGACGCGTGACCGAGGCGCACATCGAGGCGGAACTACCCCCGCCGCTGCCGGAAGGTGGCCTGCGGATCATCCCGCTCGGCGGGCTCGGCGCCATTGGTCGGAACATGACCGTCTTCGAGTTCGACGGCAAGTTGCTGATCGTCGACTGCGGGGTCCTGTTCCCCGACGTCGAGCAGCCAGGTGTGGACCTGATCCTGCCCGACTTCGGGCCGATCCTGGACCGGCTTGCCGACGTCCAGGCGATCGTGCTGACGCACGGTCACGAGGACCACATCGGCGCGGTGCCCTACCTGCTCGCCCACAAGCCCGACATCCCGCTGGTCGGCTCACAGTTCACCCTCGCCCTGGTCGAGGCCAAGTTGGCCGAGCGGCGGATCCAGCCGTACACGCTGACCGTGCGGGAGGGCGGCCGGGAGCGGCTCGGCCCGTTCGAGTGTGAGTTCTTCGCGGTCAACCACTCGATCCCGGACGCCCTCGCGGTGGCCATCCGCACCCCTGCGGGCCTGGTGCTGCACACCGGCGACTTCAAGATGGACCAGCTCCCGCTGGACGGTCGGATCACCGACCTGGCCGGCTTCGCCCGGCTCGGCGCCGAAGGTGTCGACCTGCTGCTGTCCGACTCCACCAACGCGGAGATTCCCGGCTTCGTCACCCCGGAGCGGGAGATCGGTCCGGTGCTCGACTCGATCTTCGCGAAGGCCAAGGGCCGCATCATCGTGGCGTCGTTCGCGTCGCACGTGCACCGCGTACAGCAGGTCTTCGACTCCGCTGCGGAGCATGGCCGCAAGGTCGCGTTGATCGGGCGGTCCATGGTTCGCAACATGGGCATCGCCCGGGACCTCGGCCTGCTCAACATCCCGGCCGGGCTGGTCATCAGCATCGACGAGGCGACCACGCTGCCGCCGGACGAGATCGTGCTGATGTCCACCGGTTCGCAGGGCGAGCCGATGAGCGCGCTGGGCCGGATGGCCAGCGGCGATCACCGGCACATCACCATCGCGCCCGGCGACACCGTCGTGCTGGCCTCCTCGCTGGTGCCCGGCAACGAGACCTCGGTCTACCGGGTGATCAACCGGCTTGCCCGGGCCGGCGCGGTCGTCGTGCACAAGGACGTCGCGAAGGTGCACGTCTCCGGGCACGCCCCCGCCGGAGAGCTGCTCTACCTGCTCAACGTGGTTCGGCCCAGCAACCTGATGCCCGTGCACGGCGAGTGGCGCCACCTGCGTGCCCACGCCCGGCTCGGCATCGAGTCCGGGGTCGCCGCCGACCGGGTGGTGATCTGCGAGGACGGCGACGTGGTCGACCTGGTCGAGGGTCGCGCCACCCTGGTCGGGCACGTGAAGAGCCGGTACGTCTACGTGGACGGCCTCGCCGTCGGTGACGTCAGCGAGTCGCTGCTCACCGAGCGGCGGATCCTCGGCGACGGCGGCTTCATCGCCACCACCGTCGTCGTGGACTCGGTCACCGGCAAGGTGGTCGCCGGCCCGACGCTGTCCGCGAAGGGCTTCTCCGAGGACCCGGAGGCGTTCAACCCGGTGGTCCCGCTGGTCACCGAGGCGCTCAACCGGGCCGCGGCGGACGGCATCACCGACCCGCACCAGCTCCAGCAGATCGTCCGGCGCACGGTGGGGCGGTGGGTCAACGACAAGTACCGTCGTCGCCCGATGATCGTGCCCACCGTCGTCGAGGTCTGACACACGCGTGACCGGGCCGGTCGCCGACATCCCCCGTGGATGTCGGTGGCCGGCCCGGCTCGTTCAGGAGGTGTTCCGGCTCAGCCCCGGAACAGTCGCCGGCGCAGCACCAGCAGCCCGACCCCGAGGGCCAACAGGGCCGCACCGATGAGGCCGTACGTGCTGCCGGAGACACCGGTGCGGGGCAGTTGCGCCGCCTCCGGGGTGGACGTGGTCGCGGTGGCGGTCGGGCCTGCGGTGGCGGTCGCGACTCAGGGGAGCGCCGCGACCGCCTCGGCGTAGGCGACGCCGGTGGCGATGGCCGCGTCGACCAGCACCGTGAGCTGCGCCGGGGCCACCCCGTGGGTCAGATCGGTGGCCACGTCGCCGGCCAGCACCAACTCCTCGCCGATGTCGTGCGCGTAGGCCTTGGGCAGCAGCCGGTCATGGTTCCAGGCGTTGCAGAAGGCGTACGCCTCGGAGCGGCGGGTCGCCGGCAGCCGGCGGGCTGCCATTGCCCGGGCGTGCAGCACCTCGCCACGTTCGCCGGCCCGCCGGAACTGGATCACCACGCCGCCCCACCGGCCGACGACGGTGTCGCCCTCCTCCACCAGGTACTGGTCGCCGCGCCGGTCCAGTACCGCGGTGATCATGTCGACGGTCAGCGCCATCAGCTCCTGCTCGCCCGACCCGCTCGCCTCGTCGGACCCGTCGGCGTCGGGCTCGGCAGACCCGTCGGCGTCGGGCCCGTCCGGCTCGTCGTCGGCGGGCAGCACGACCGGTGCCGTGAGCGGGCGCTCCGCGAGCCAGGCGGCCATCCGGCCGGAGTGGTGGCCGGTGCCGTTGCGGGCGTCGAAGCTGCCGGCCAGTTCACTGGCCACCCCGAGCAGCAGGGCGCCGAGTGTGGACACGTCCGGCTCGGTGGCGGGTCTTCCGCCGTACGCCGGTCGGGGCAGCGGTCGCCCACCCAGCCCGGCCTCCTCGGCCAGAGTGCAGACCAGCGCACCGGCGGCGGCGAACTCCATCGCGGCGAGGTCGTCGCTGGGCCGGTCCAGTCTGGGCAGCTGTTCGGTCAGGATGGTCAGCCCTCGTTCCAGGTGCCCACCCAACGCGCAGAACCGCAGGTGCGCGGCGAGGTACGGGAACGCGGCCGGCTCACGCCGGTGCCGGCGGTACGCCCGCACGTGCGCCGCCGCGGCCCGCTCCGGCTCCCCAGCCCGAAGGGCGGGCAGCAGACCGGCGACCAGGTCCCGTTCGGGCTGGTCGGTGCAGGGCTCCGGTTCGCCGTCGCGCTTCTCCAGCTCGCCGAGCGCGGCTCGCCACTCACCCCAGCCGGCCAGCAGCTCCGCCCGCCGAGCGGAGGCGCAGCCCGGGCAGCCACCGGCGGGGCCGGGCCGTTTCCCGGACCACCGTTCATACCAGTGGCGGGCGGTGGGCTCATCGCCCAGATGATCGGCGATTCGGCAGTGCAGCTCCGCGACGGTTGGTGCGTCCGGACCGTCCGTGCCGACCCGGTGGGCCAGGTCGTGCAGCAGGGCCCTGGTCTGGTCCAGCCCGACTCGGGGGGTGCCGAGCAGTGCCTCCACCGCGTACCGCTGGTAGCGCAGCAGCAGCCCGGTCTCGTTGTCGGTCAGCAGCTCGGGTCGGTGGTCGGCGGCCGCCCGGCAGCGCCGGACCGGCTCGACCAGGCGCCACCGCTCCCCGTCGAGCAGGTACGCCTCGATCAGCGCGAACCGGGCGTCCACCCCGGACCGGACGTCCCCGGCGGCGTCGGCGCGCTCGGCGAGCCGTTCCAGGGTCACCTGCCGGTCCGGGCCGTCGGGCAGGTCCCGGGCATCGGCGAGCGCGGCCTCCAGCGCCGGAAGGCGACCCCCGCCGACCGGGCCGTCGGGCGCAGCGCCGGCCCGGTTGGTGCGACTGCCCGTGAACTCGTCCCGGCCGGTCACGACAGCACCGCGCCGGGCAGTCGACGGACCGCCACGGCGAGCTGGCAGCCGGTGGAGATGCCACAGTCGAGCAGTTGGTCGAGCTGGTGCGGGGTCACCCCGCGTTCCAGGTCGGTGATCACCTCGCCGTAGACCCGGGCTCGACCGTCGTCGTCGACGTGCACGAACGCCTTCGGCCAGAGCCGGTCGTGGTTCCACGAGTTGCAGAAGGCGTACAGGGCGGGGACCTGCTCGATTCCGAAGGTGGGAGTGACCATGGTGCGTACCTGGAGCAGCTCCCCGTCGCCGCCCAGGCGGAGGAACCAGATCATGTTGTCGTCGAAGCGGCCCACCAACTCGCCGTCCACGGTCAGGCCGACGGACCGGCCACGGGCGGCGAGCACCGCGGCGACCAGTTCGCCGCTCAGTGGACGCAGCGAACCGGGGTGCCCGGCCAGCGGATCGTCGGGATCGCCCGCGGTTTCCGGCGACGCCATGGGGCATCCCTTCTGAGGCGGATATCACGACCGGCGGTGGCGGTCGTGTTGCGACGCGCGGACACGACCCGGAAAAGCGGGGATCTGCCCGGCCCCACCGTTACCGTGACTCTATGGCGGGCCGTACCTCTCAGGCGAGCCGGCGGCGCGGCGCGTCGCCGCGCGGTGGCACCAACAGTCGTGCCCGTCAACCGGCGAAGAAGACCCGGGCACCGGTCCGGCGGCGCACCGCGCCCGCCCGGCCCGGCCCGGCCGTCTACGTGGGCCGGGCGGTCGGCGCACTGTGGATGGGTCTGGCACACGGTATGGGCTGGGCGGTGCGGGCCGCCGGCCGGCAGGCCGCCTCGGCCCGCGACCTCGACCCGGAGCACCGCCGGGACGGCGCCGGGCTGCTGCTGTTCGGGTTCGCCCTGCTCTCCGCCGTGGCGCTCTGGCTCTCCGGAGCGGGCCCGGTGGGCGCGCGACTGGCCGACACGATCCGGCTTTTCCTGGGCGCGATCTCGGTGGTCGTGCCGGTGCTGCTGATGATCGGGGCGTGGCGGCTGATGCGTCAGCCGGCCGACCCCGAGCACCGGGGCCGTGGGCTGATCGGCTGGGGTTCGCTGCTGGTGTCGACCGCAGCGCTGCTCCAGATCGGCCAGGACCCGGCCGACCCGCTGGAGCGTGACTTCGCGGGCGGTCTGGTCGGCGCGGGCGTCGGTGGTCTGCTGGAGCGGGCCGTCACCGCCTGGGTGGCGGTGCCGCTGCTGGTCCTGCTGCTGCTCTTCGGTCTGCTCGTGGTGACCGCGACGCCGATCAACAAGATCCCCGAGCGCCTCGGGCTGCTCGCCGGTGGGTTGGTCGCCGCACCGGACTCCTCCACGGAGGACGCCGACGAGCAGGCCGCGAAGCCGACGCGTAAGCGGTCGGCCAAGCGGATGCCTCCGCCGCTCGACCCGGACGACTTCGAGGACCTGGACGGCGCGGACCTCCAGGAAACCATGGTGCTGCCGCGCAAGTCGCCGGCGAAGGTGCCGGCGAGCCGCAAGCCGCCGGCCGAGCCGCCGGAGCACTCGCCCGCGCCGACCCGGGCCGAGCAGCTCGCGTTGACCGGGCTCTCCGGGGACTACACCCTCCCGCCGCCCAACATGCTCAGCGCCGGCGCCGCCGCGAAGACCCGCAGCAAGGCCAACGACGAGGTGATCGCCGCGCTGACCGGCGTGTTCGACCAGTTCGATGTGGACGCGGCGGTCACCGGCTTCACCCGCGGCCCGACGGTCACCCGCTACGAGGTGGAGTTGGGGCACGGCGTCAAGGTCGAACGGATCACCCAGCTGTCCCGCAACATCGCGTACGCGGTGAAGTCGCCGGACGTGCGGATCCTCAGCCCGATCCCGGGTAAGAGCGCCGTCGGCGTGGAGATCCCGAACACCGACCCGGAGAACGTCGCCCTCGGTGACGTGCTGCGCTCACGGGCGGCGACCAGCGACCACCACCCGATGGTGGTGGCCCTCGGCAAGGACATCGAGGGTGGCTACGTGGTGGCCAACCTCGCCAAGATGCCGCACATCCTCATCGCCGGCGCCACCGGCGCGGGCAAGTCGAGCTGCCTCAACACCCTGCTGGTGTCCATCCTCACCCGGGCCACCCCGGACGAGGTGCGGCTGCTGCTGATCGACCCGAAGCGGGTCGAGATGACCGGCTACGAGGGCATCCCGCACCTGGTCACCCCGATCGTGACCAACGCCAAGAAGGCGGCCGACTCGCTGGACTGGGTGGTCCGCGAGATGGACATGCGCTACGACGACCTCGCCGCCAACGGGGTTCGGCACATCGACGACTTCAACCGCAAGGTCCGCAACGGCGAGATCAAGGCCCCGCCGGGCAGCGAACGGGAGATGCGCCCGTACCCGTACCTGTTGGTGATCGTGGACGAGCTGGCCGATCTGATGATGGTCGCGCCGCGCGACGTGGAGGACTCGGTCGTCCGGATCACCCAGCTCGCCCGGGCCGCCGGCATCCACCTGGTCTTGGCGACCCAGCGCCCCTCGGTCGACGTGGTGACCGGTCTGATCAAGGCGAACGTGCCGTCCCGGCTGGCGTTCGCCACCTCCTCGCTCGCGGACTCGCGGGTCATCCTCGACCAGCCGGGCGCGGAGAAGCTGCTCGGCCGTGGCGACGGGCTGTTCCTGCCGATGGGTGCCTCCAAGCCGGTCCGGATCCAGGGCGCCTGGGTCACCGAGCGGGAGATCGCCGACGTCGTCAAGTTCTGCAAGGACCAGCGCGAGCCGGAGTTCCGCAAGGACGTGCTGGCCCCCGCACAGGAGACCAAGAAGAAGCCCGACGAGGACATCGGCGACGACCTGGACCTGCTGGTGCAGGCGGTGGAGCTGGTGGTCACCTCGCAGTTCGGCTCGACCTCGATGCTCCAGCGCAAGCTGCGGGTCGGTTTCGCCAAGGCGGGCCGTCTGATGGACCTGATGGAGACCCGTGGGGTGGTCGGGCCGTCCGAGGGGTCGAAGGCGCGCGACGTGCTGGTCAAGCCGGACGAGCTGGAGGACGTCCTGGCCGGCCTGCGCGGCGACGGGGAATGACCGGGGAATAGCGGCGAGGGCCGGTCGACGGTACGACCGGCCCCGGAACGCACGACGGGCCCGCCGAGACAAGGCGGGCCCGTGGCTGGGAAAGCGTGTCAGTTATTGATCAATGCGGCGAAGACCACCACGCCGAGGATCGCGCCGACGACGCTGGCCGCGGCGGCGTACCAGCCGAGCGGCTTGTCGCCGAGCACGGCGCCGACGATGCCCGCGATCACGCCGAGCACGCCGAAGATGATCGGGCTGAGCAGCAGGGCGAGGACCGCGAAGACGAAGCCCACGATGGTGAGGATGCGGGCGGCGTTGCTGCGGGGACGGGCGGTGCTCGGCATGTCGGCCATGTCTTCCTCCGTGTGAGAGCCTGTCGTGACGGATCGATGACTACCCACTGTGCGGACTTGTCACGCGTACTTCCTCAGTGGAAGATCTTCAGACCGATCACGCCCACGACCACCAGCAGCAGGCAGAGGATCCGGGGCAGGCTCGCCGACTCGCCGAGCGCCAGCATCCCGACCAGCGCGGTGCCGACCGCGCCGATGCCCACCCAGACCGCGTACCCGGTGCCTACCGGGATCTCCCGGAGGGCGTACGACAGCCCGGCCATGCTCAGCAGCAGGGTCACCACGAACACCACGGACGGGATCAGCCGGCTGAAGCCGGCGCTGCGGTCCAGGGCGATCGCCCAGGCCGTCTCCAACAGTCCCGAGATCACCAGCACGAGCCAAGCCATCGTCCACCTCACGAAAAGGCGCCCGGGCTGTCGCGCCGGGACGAGTCTGCACGTCACACGGGGCGTCTTGGCCTGACCGGGTACGCCCACCACTCGTCCGGGGCGGCCACGAGCATCCTCCGGCCACCGAAGCCGACGCTAGCACCGGCGCCGGGCGTCGGGCGGTGACTCCCGCCACGGCCCGTTGACCTCCACTTCACTTCAACTTGCAGTATTGCTGGCATGACTCTGCTCTACGCCGACCCCGAGGTCGCCGCCGCGCTGGACGCCGCCACCACGGTCGCCGCCATGCGGGCCGCTCTCCTGGCCGCGTACGAGGGACGGCTGATCGCTCCACCCCGGGCCGCCGCCCCGCTCGACGGCGGGCGGATGGTGCTCACCGCCGGGCACCTGGTCGGCGAGTGGTACGGCTTCCGCTCCTACGACACCTTCGGCCATGAGCAGGGCGAACAGTTGGTGGTGCTGCACGACGCCCGCACCGGGGCGGTCCGGGCGGTGGCGGTCGGCGAGGAGTTGGGCTCCCGGCGTACCGGAGGGTTGGGCGGCCTCGCGGTCGATGCGCTGGCCCGCCCGGACGCGGCCACCCTCGGTGTGATCGGCTCCGGCCGGCAGGCGTGGACGCAGGTCTGGGCCGCCGCCGCCGTCCGCCCGTTGCGCGAGGTGGTGGTGCACAGCCGCTCCGCCGCCCGCCGGGACGCGTTCGCCGCCCGGGTCCGCGCCGAGCTGGGTGTGCCGGCCCGCGCGGTGACCACCCCGGGCGTGGCCGTCGCAGGGCGAGACCTGGTGGTGCTCGCCACCACCAGCCCGACCCCGGTGCTCTGCGCCGCCGACCTCAGCCCCGGCACGCACGTCAACGCCGTCGGCTTCAAGCAACTCAACCGCAGCGAATTCGGCACCGACCTGCTGGACACCGCCGACCTGCTGGTCACCGACTCACCGGCCCAGGCGGCGGATTACCAGCCGCCCATGCTCGCGGCCACACCCCCGTACGCCGAGCGGTTGCGCGACCTGGGCGGCATCCTGGCCGGCGCGGTCCCCGGCCGGACCACCGCGGACCAGGTTTCCGTCTTCTGCTCCACCGGCCTGGCCGGGACCGAGGTCTTCCTGCTCGACGCGTTGACCCGCGTCGGTGTCGCGGCGCGCTGACCGGCCGCGGGCGGGGCGGAACGACGGTGCGTGGGTCGTGCCCGCAGCCCGCGTGCGTGGGGTTCCCCGGCCGGCCCGGTACCCTCGGATGGTGTCTGCCACCGCTCCTTCTCCTTCCGACCACGCCGAGGGCCGTCGTGTCGCCCTCCTGACCCTCGGCTGTGCCCGCAACGAGGTCGACTCGGAGGAGCTGGCCGCCCGGCTGCACGCCGACGGCTGGCAGGTGAGCACCGACGGCGAGGGCGCTGACGTGGTGGTCGTCAACACGTGTGGTTTCGTGGAGAAGGCCAAGCAGGATTCCATCCAGACCCTGCTCGCCGCCGCCGGCACCGGGGCCAAGGTCGTCGCCGCCGGGTGCATGGCCGAGCGGTACGGCCGGGAGCTCGCCGACAGCCTGCCAGAGGCGCAGGCGGTGTTGAGCTTCGACGACTACCCGGACATCGCCGCCCGGCTGAACGCGGTCGTCGCCGGTGAGCAGATCACCGCGCACACGCCCCGGGACCGGCGGGAGCTGCTGCCGTTGACCCCGGTGAAGCGGCGCGACAGCGGCGTGTCGCTGCCCGGGCACGGCACCGTGACCCGCACCACCACCGACACCGACGAGCACACCCCGGCACACCTGCGGCAGATCCTGCGCCGTCGACTGGACACCGGCCCGGTGGCCTCGCTGAAGCTCGCCAGCGGCTGCGACCGGCGCTGCGCGTTCTGTGCCATCCCCGCCTTCCGTGGGGCGTTCGTCTCGCGTACGCCCGACGAGCTGCTCGCCGAGGCGGAGTGGCTGGCCAAGTCCGGCGTACGGGAGCTGGTGCTGGTCAGCGAGAACTCCACCTCGTACGGCAAGGACCTGGGCGACCCCCGCGCGTTGGAGAAGCTGCTGCCGCAGCTCGCCGCCGTGACCGGCATCGTCCGGGTGCGGGCGAGCTACCTCCAGCCGGCCGAGACCCGGCCCGGGCTGGTCGAGGCGATCGCCAACACCCCGGGCGTGGCCCCGTACTTCGACCTGTCGTTCCAGCACTCCAGCGAGCCGGTGCTGCGCCGCATGCGGCGTTTCGGCTCCACCGACCGTTTCCTGGAGCTGCTGGCGAGTGCCCGTGCGCTGGCCCCGGACGCGGGCGCCCGGAGCAACTTCATCGTCGGGTTCCCCGGCGAGACGCGCGCCGACGTCGACGAGCTGGTGCGGTTCCTGACCGAGGCCCGGCTCGACGCGATCGGCATGTTCGACTACAGCGACGAGGACGGCACCGAGGCCGCCGGCCTGCCCGGCAAGGTCTCCGCCGCCACGATCAAGCGACGGTACGACCGGCTCAGCGCGCTCGCCGACGAGCTCTGCTCGCAGCGGGCCGAGGACCGCCTCGGCTCGACGATCGAGGTGCTTGTCGACACGATCGAGGACGGCGTGGTGGAGGGCCGGGCGGCGCACCAGGCGCCGGAGGTGGACGGCTCCACCACCCTGGTCGCCCCGGCCGAGGGTGGGGTCGACCTTTCCGCGCTGCGCCCGGGCGACCTGGTACGCGCAACGGTGACCGGCACCGAAGGGGTGGACCTGCTCGCCGTGCCGGATGAGATGATCTCGGCGGCGCCCGGCGCGGCACGGTGACGGCGGGCCCGAGCGGAGCGGGGGAGCCACGTGGTGCGGTACCGGGAACGCCACGGCGACCCGAGCGGGGTGCGGCGGTGACCGGGGCGACGGAGTCGACGCCCGGCCGGGCGGTGGTGGCGGTGGTGCCCGTCCTCAACGCGGCCAACGCGCTGACCGCCCTGCGGCTGGTGCTGGTGCCGGTCTTCGCCGCCTCGGTGGTGGTGTCCGGGATGACCCACTCCGGCTGGCGGATGGCGGCGTGCCTGATCTTCGCGGTGGCCTCGGCTACGGACCTGGTGGACGGGTGGATCGCCCGCCGGTTCGGGCTGGTCACGTCGGTCGGCAAGGTGGCCGACCCGATCGCCGACAAGGCGCTCACCGGCGCGGCCCTGGTGCTGCTCTCCTGGTACGACCTACTGCCCTGGTGGGTGACCGCGCTGATCCTCGTCCGCGAGCTGGGCATCACCGGCCTGCGGTTCTGGGTGATCCGGCACGGTGTGATCGCCGCCAGCCGAGGCGGCAAGGTCAAGACGGCGCTCCAGATCCTGGCCATCGCCTGGTACCTCTGGCCGATGCCGGCCGCCCTGGCCGCCGTCGGCCCGTGGATCATGGCCGCCGCCGTGCTGGTCACGGTAGCCACCGGCTTCGACTACATAGCCCAGGCCCTACGCCTCCGCCGCCCCCGCTGAAAGCCCAACCC